>NZ_JBSFVR010000041.1:0-34571 GCF_053592415.1 Streptomyces sp. NPDC002690
CGTCCTTCCTTCACAGCGCGCTCCCGCGGCAACGGCGCCAGGTGCTGCTCAACGAGTTTCGGCTCGGTCGGGTGCCAGTGATCACCCGGCCGCCCGGCACCGCGCTCCCTGCGCCTGGGCAACCCCCGCCCCCGGCTGCGCCTGGTCAGCCTCGGACTGACCCTGGTCATGCTGGTGTTCGTGGCGCGGCTCCTCCAGGTCCAGGCCGTCGACGCGCACGCGTACTCGGCCAAGGCCAAGGAGAACCGCTACCTCGAATACACCGTGGCCGCCGAACGCGGCGAGATCACCGACCGCAACGGGATCGCGCTCGCCACCAGCGTCGACGCGTACGACATCACCGCCGACCCGAAGATGTTCACCCCGGCCGAAAGCGGGACGAGGGACGCCCCGGAGCAGGCGGCGGCCCTGCTCGCCCCCATCCTCGGCAAGGACGCGGCCACGCTCACCGCGCAGCTGTCGAAGCCCGGGAGCCGCTACACGGTGCTCGCCCGGCGCCAGACCCCGCAGATCTGGAAGCAGATCAAGGACCTGAAGTCGGTTCTCGCGGACAAGGCGGCCGAGAACGGCGGGAAGGTCACCGGCGCGCTGGCGGGCGTCTTCCAGGAGCCGACGACCAAACGCGTCTATCCGAACGGCGACCTCGCCGCCGGGATACTGGGATTCGTCAACGCCGACGGCAAGGGCGGCGGGGGTCTGGAGTCCCAGTTGAACGAGGAGCTCTCCGGCCAGGACGGGAAGATCAAGTACGCCCAGTCCGGCGGTCGCCGGGTGCCGACCGCCGGCGCCAAAGAGATCCCGGCCGTCGAGGGCACGGACGTCGAACTGACCATCGACCGGGACATCCAGTGGGCCGCCCAGCGGGCCATCTCCGAGCAGGTCGAGGCGTCCAAGGCGGACGGCGGTTACGTCGTCGTGCAGAACACCAGGACCGGCGAGCTGCTGGCCATGGCCAACGCCCCCGGCTTCGACCCGAACGACCTCTCCACCGTCAACTCCGGCTCGCTGGGCAACGCGGCCCTCCAGGACGTCTACGAGCCCGGCTCCACCGCCAAGGTCATGTCCATGGCCGCCGTGCTGGAGGAGGGCGCCGCCACTCCTCTCACGCACGTCACCGTGCCCAACCGGCTGCACCGCGGGGACCGGCTCTTCAAGGACGACATCGACCACAAGACCTGGGAACTCACGCTCAACGGCGTCCTCGCCAAGTCCAGCAACATCGGCACCATCCTGGCGACCGGTCAGCTCGGCAAGACCCAGCCCGAGGCGAACAAGGTCCTCTACTCCTACCTCCGCAAGTTCGGCATCGGCAGCCCCACCGGTCTCGGCTACCCCGGCGAGTCGCCGGGCATCCTGGCCAAGCCCCAGGACTGGTCGACCTCCCAGCAGTACACGATCCCGTTCGGCCAGGGCCTCTCGCTCAACGCCGTCCAGGCCGCCTCGGTCTACTCGACGATCGCCAACGGCGGGGTACGGATCGCCCCCACGCTCGTACGCGGCACCAAGGGCGCCGACGGCCGTTACACGCAGTCCGCGAAGCCCGAGGAGACCCGGGTGGTCAGCGAGAAGACGGCCAAGGAACTCTCCACCATGCTGGAGTCCGTCGTCGGCGACGAGGAGGGCACCGGCACCAAGGCACGCATCCCCGGATACCGGGTGGCGGGCAAGACTGGTACCGCCAACCGGGTGGACCCGGTCAGCGGTGTGTACGACGGCTACACCGCCTCCTTCGCCGGCTTCGCGCCGGCCGACGATCCGCAGATCACCGTCTACTGCGCGATCCAGAACCCCACCAAGGGCGACTATTTCGGCGGCCAGATCTGCGGGCCGATCTACAAGAAGGTCATGGAGTTCGCGCTGAAGACCCTCCAGACCGAGCCGAGCGGCACCAAGGCGCCCGGCCTGCCGGTCTACTTCCAGGCGGGCGACTGAGTCAGGAGGCGGTCGCGGGACGACCGAGGCGCGCGCCGGGCGGACGGAGAGGTTCCGGCCGCCACGCACCGAGGGCGAGCCGCACCGCGCGCCGGACCCGGCCGCGGCCCCGTACGTTCCCAGGGGAGCACCAGTGACAACCATCACCCCCGATCCGGGGAACCGGAACGAGAAGTTCCGAAACCCTGGCCCCTCGCTTCGCGAGAGGCCGGGTCAGCCCGGTACGCTCACCGCCGTGCCCCACGCTGATCAGTACCGAATCACCCAGAAGGACGCGCCCGTGAACTACCCGGGAGCGCCCCGACCGGAACGGCTCCGGCCGACACCCCTCGGCGAGCCGGCGGCCCGCCTGGGCCTCGAACTGCCCACGGCGGTGGAGGTCACCGGCATCACCCACGACTCCCGGGCGGTCCGCCCCCGAGACGTGTACGCGGCTCTGCCGGGTGCCAGGCTGCACGGCGCCGACTTCGCCGCCCAGGCGGCCGGACTGGGTGCCGTCGCGATCCTCACCGACCCCGCGGGCGCCGGCCGCGCCGCCGCCACCGGACTCCCGGTGCTGGTCGCCCAGGACCCGCGCGCCGTCATGGGCGACCTCGCCGCCGAGATCTACGGCCGCCCCGGCGCCGGCCTGCTCCAGATCGGCATCACCGGGACCTCCGGCAAGACCACCACCGCGTACCTCGTCGAGGGCGGACTGCGCGGCGCCGGCCGCTCCACCGGGCTCATCGGCACGGTCGAGACCCGCATCGGCGACGAGCGGATCAAGTCCGAGCGCACCACCCCCGAGGCAACCGACCTGCAGGCGCTCTTCGCGGTCATGCGCGAACGCGGCGTAGAAGCCGTCGCCATGGAGGTCTCCAGCCACGCGCTGGTGCTGGGCCGGGTCGACGGCTGCGTCTTCGACGTCGCCGTCTTCAACAACCTCAGCCCGGAGCACATGGAGTTCCACTCCGGCATGGAGGACTACTTCCAGGCCAAGGCCCAGCTCTTCACCCCGGAGCGCAGCAGGCGAGGGGTCGTCAACTACGACGACTCCTACGGCCGCAGGCTCGTCACCGAGGCCGGTGTCCCGGTCACCACCTTCTCCGCCGAGGGCCACCCCGACGCCGACTGGCGAGCCGAGGACGTCGAAGTCGGCCCGCAGGACAGCACCTTCACCGTCGTCGGCCCCGGGGGCGAGCGCATCACCGCCCGGGCGCCGCTGCCCGGCCCGTTCAACGTCGCCAACAGCCTCGCCGCGATCGTCACGCTGGCCGTCGCCGGGATCGACCCGCAGACCGCCGCCGACGGCGTCGGGGCCGTACCCGGAGTCCCCGGCCGGCTGGAGCGGGTCGACGCGGGGCAGCCGTACCTCGCCGTCGTCGACTACGCGCACAAGACGGACGCCGTGGAATCGGTGCTCCGGTCGCTGCGCAAGGTCACCCAGGGCCGGGTGCACGTCGTGCTTGGCTGCGGCGGCGACCGCGACACCACCAAGCGGGGCCCGATGGGCGCGGCGGCGGCCCGCCTCGCCGACACCGCCGTACTGACCTCCGACAACCCACGCTCCGAGGACCCGCTGGGGATTCTCTCCGCGATGCTCGCGGGCGCCGCCGAGGTGCCCGCACACGAGCGAGGTGACGTCCTGGTCGACGCGGACCGCGCCGCGGCCGTCGCGGCGGCCGTCGCCCGCGCGCTTCCCGGCGACACCGTCCTCGTCGCCGGCAAGGGCCACGAGCAGGGCCAGGACGTCCACGGGGTGGTACGCCCCTTCGACGACCGCCAGGTCCTGCGCGCGGCCATCGAACGCTCCCTGGGGCGTGCCGGCGCCGCGACCGGCGTCACCGACTCGCAAGCCCACGAAGCCCACCACGAGAACAACAGTCAGGGATGACCAAGTGATCGCCCTTTCCCTCGCCGAGATCGCCGAAATCGTCGGCGGGCAGCCGCACGACATACCGGACACCTCGGTCGTCGTCGACGGCCCGGTCGTCATCGACTCCCGGAAGGTGGAGCGAGGCAGCCTGTTCGCCGCGTTCGTCGGTGAGCAGGTCGACGGCCACGACTACGCCGACGGCGCCGTGGCGGCCGGAGCCGTCGCGGTGCTGGCCACCCGTCCCGTCGGGGTGCCCGCGATCGTCGTCGGCGACGTGGTGGCGGCGCTCGGCGCCCTCGCCCGTCACGTCGTCGTCGACCGCCTCGGGCTGCCCGTCGTCGCCCTCACCGGCTCGGCGGGCAAGACCTCCACCAAGGACCTCATCGCCCAGCTCATGGAGCGGATGGGGCCGACGATCTACCCGGCGGGCAACCTCAACAACGAGATCGGCCTGCCGGTCACTGCGCTCCGCGCCACCGAGGAGACCCAGCACCTCGTGCTGGAGATGGGCGCCCGCTACATCGGCGACATCCGCTACCTCACCGGACTCGTCCCGCCCCGTATCGGCCTCGTCCTCAACGTCGGCACCGCCCACATCGGCGAGTTCGGCGGCCGGGAGCAGATCGCCCAGGCCAAGGGCGAGATGGTCGAGTCCCTTCCCGAGGACGGGGTGGCCGTCCTCAACGCCGACGATCCGCTCGTGCGTGCCATGTCCTCCCGCACGAAAGCGAGGGTCCTCCTCTTCGGAGAGTCACCCGAAGCGGACGTACGGGGAGAGAACGTACGTCTCACAGCGGACGGACACCCCGCATTCAGCCTCCACACACCCACCGGGTGCAGCGAGGTGACCATGCGCCTGTACGGTGAGCACCACGTGTCGAACGCGCTCGCCGCAGCCGCCGTCGCCCATGAGTTGGGCATGCCCGTACACGAGATCGCCGAGGCGCTCTCCGAGGCGGGCACCCTCTCCCGCTGGCGCATGGAGGTCACCGAGCGTCCGGACGGTGTGACGGTCGTCAACGACGCCTACAACGCGAACCCCGAATCCATGAGAGCCGCACTCCGTGCGCTGGCCGCCATGGGCAGGGGCCGGCGGACCTGGGCGGTGCTCGGTCAGATGGCCGAGCTCGGTGACGAGTCGCTCTCCGAGCACGACGCGGTCGGACGGCTTGCCGTCCGGCTCAACGTCAGCAAGCTCGTCGCGGTCGGAGGAAGAGAAGCCTCCTGGCTGCAACTGGGCGCTTACAACGAGGGTTCGTGGGGTGAGGAGTCGGTGCACGTGTCCGACGCACAGGCGGCCGTCGACCTGTTGCGCAGTGAACTGCGCCCGGGAGACGTCGTGCTGGTGAAGGCGTCCCGGTCGGTCGGCCTGGAGATGGTTGCCCAGGCACTGCTGGAGAACTCGACCGAAGGCGAGGTCACCGGCCGATGAGGCAGATCCTCTTCGCGGGGGCCATAGGGCTCTTCCTGACCCTGGTCGGAACCCCGTTGCTCATCAAACTGCTGGCCCGCAAGGGGTACGGGCAGTTCATCCGGGACGACGGCCCGCGCACGCACGGCAGCAAGAAGGGCACGCCCACGATGGGCGGCATCGCCTTCATCCTGGCGACGATCATCGCGTACGTCCTGGCGAAGGTGATCACCGGCGAGGACATGCGGTTCTCCGGTGTCCTCGTGCTCTTCCTGATGGCGGGGATGGGGCTCGTCGGCTTCCTGGACGACTACATCAAGATCGTCAAGCAGCGGTCGCTCGGCCTGCGGGCCAAGGCGAAGATGGCCGGCCAGCTGATCGTCGGCATCGCGTTCGCGGTGCTCTCGCTCCAGTTCGCCGACATCCACGGCAACACCCCGGCGTCCACCCGGCTCTCGTTCGTCGAGGACTTCGGCTGGTCGATCGGACCGGTGCTGTTCGTCGTCTGGGCCCTCTTCATGATTCTCGCCATGTCCAACGGCGTGAACCTGACGGACGGTCTGGACGGCCTGGCCACCGGCGCGTCGGTGATGGTCTTCGGCGCGTACACCTTCATCGGCCTCTGGCAGTTCCAGGAGTCGTGCGCCAACGCGATGGAACTCACCAACCCCAGCGCCTGTTTCGAAGTGCGCGACCCACTCGACCTGGCGGTCGTCGCCTCCGCGCTGATGGGTTCCTGCTTCGGCTTCCTCTGGTGGAACACCTCGCCGGCCAAGATCTTCATGGGTGACACCGGTTCGCTCGCGCTCGGCGGCGCCCTCGCGGGTCTCGCCATCTGCTCGCGCACCGAGTTCCTGATCGCCGTCCTCGGCGGTCTCTTCGTGATGATCACCATGTCCGTGGTCATCCAGGTCGGCTCCTTCAAGATGACCGGCAAGCGGGTCTTCCGGATGGCGCCGCTCCAGCACCACTTCGAACTCAAGGGGTGGTCGGAAGTCCTGGTGGTGGTCCGGTTCTGGATCATCCAGGGCATGTGCGTGATCGTCGGTCTCGGACTCTTCTACGCGGGATGGGCAGCCAAGAAGTGAGCACCACCAACTCGGCGGACAGGTCCGACTGGCGGGGGAAGCGCGTCACGGTCGCCGGACTCGGGGTCAGCGGGATTCCCGCCGCCCGGGCCCTGCACGGACTCGGGGCGCTGGTCACCGTCGTCAACGACGGCGACGACGAGCGCTCCCGCGCCCAGGCGGCCGGTCTGGAGGCGGAGGGGATCACCGTGCGCCTCGGCGACGGCGACACCCTGCCCGAGGCCACCGAACTGGTCGTGACCGCCCCCGGCTGGAAGCCCGACAAGCCGCTCTTCCTCGCCGCGGCCGAGGCCGGCGTACCCGTCTGGGGCGACGTCGAACTCGCCTGGCGACTGCGGGGGGCCAAGGGCGGCGAACCCGCCCCCTGGCTCGCGGTGACCGGCACCAACGGCAAGACCACGACCGTACGGATGCTCGCCTCCATCCTGGAGGCCGCGGGGCTGCGTACCGCGGCCGTCGGCAACATCGGCGTCTCCCTGCTGGACGCCGTGCTCGGCGAGGAGACGTACGACGTGCTCGCCGTCGAACTCTCCAGCTACCAGCTGCACTGGGCGCCGTCGGTGCGCGCGCACTCCGCGACCGTGCTCAACCTGGCCCCGGACCACCTCGACTGGCACGGCTCCATGGAGGCGTACGCCGCCGACAAGGGCCGGATCTACGAGGGCAACACGGTGGCCTGCGTCTACAACGCGGCCGACCCCGCCACCGAAGAACTGGTGCGCGAGGCCGACGTGGAGGAGGGCTGCCGGGCCATCGGATTCACCCTCTCCACCCCCGGCCCCTCCCAGCTCGGTGTCGTCGACGGCATCCTCGTGGACCGGGCCTTCGTCACCAACCGGCAGAAGCAGGCCCAGGAGCTCGCCGAGGTCGCCGACGTCGACCCGCCCGCCCCGCACAACATCGCCAACGCGCTCGCCGCCGCCGCGCTGGCCCGTGCCTTCGGCGTGAAGCCCGCCGCGGTCCGCGACGGACTGCGCGCCTTCCGCCCCGACCCGCACCGCATCGAGCACGTGGCGGACGTGGACGGCGTCCGTTACGTGGACGACTCCAAGGCCACCAACACCCACGCCACCGAAGCCTCCCTCGCCGCCTACGAGCCCATCGTGTGGATCGCCGGCGGCCTCGCCAAGGGGGCGACCTTCGACGAACTGGTGAGCGGCGCCGCGAAGCGCCTGCGGGGCGTGGTCCTCATCGGCCGCGACCGGGCCCTCATCCGCGAAGCCCTGACGCGACACGCCCCCGAGGTACCCGTCGTCGACCTGGACCGGACCGACACTGGGGCCATGTCCGAGGCGGTCGCCGAGGCCGCACGGCTCGCCCGCCCGGGCGACACCGTACTGCTGGCCCCGGCCTGCGCCTCGATGGACATGTTCGCCAACTACAACGAGCGGGGCGAGGCGTTCGCGGACGCGGTCCGCGCACTCGCCGACGACAGCGCCTGACAGGACCGGCCCCCGGGCCGTACCGTCCCCCCGGAGACCATGTGCCCGGGGGACGGTACGGTCCGGGCGTCGGGCCGCCGGGCTGTCGCCGCCCCGGGCACGATCAGCGGAGGGGACAGCGACTATGCCGGCCGATGAGGGTCCCGATGCCCTGGGACGGGTCCGCGCGCAGGCACACGCGGCGCGGACCGGCCCCTTCCGTACCCGGTCGGCTCCCCGGGCCGCCCTGGCGGCCCCGTCCGGTTCACCGGACTCCGGGGTGCCCACGCACGCCGGAACGGCCCTGCGGGGACGGCTCGCCACCGGCTCCGGACGCGGGCCCCGGCCGCCCCGCCCGCCGAGCCGCTCCGCCCCCACGCCCCGCCGGCCGCGCGGCGGCGGGGTACGCCGGAGCTACGAGCAGGCACGGCGGGCCTGGGACCGCCCCCTGACCGCGTACTACGTCATCCTCGGCTCCAGCCTGCTGATCACCGTGCTGGGCCTCGTGATGGTCTACAGCGCCTCGATGATCAAGGCGCTGGAACTCGCCAAGCCGAGCACGTACTTCTTCCGCAAGCAGTTCCTGGCCGCCGTCATCGGCGCCGGGCTGATGCTGCTGGCCGCGCGCATGCCGGTCAAGCTGCACCGCGCGCTCGCCTACCCGATGCTGCTCGGCACGGTCTTCCTGATGGCCCTGGTCCAGGTCCCCGGCATAGGGATGTCGGTCAACGGCAACCAGAACTGGCTGTACATCGGAGGACCGTTCCAGCTCCAGCCCAGCGAGTTCGGCAAGCTGGCCCTCGTGCTGTGGGGCGCCGACCTGCTCGCCCGCAAACAGGACAAGCGGCTGCTCACCCAGTGGAAACACATGCTGGTACCGCTGATCCCCGTCGCCTTCATGCTGCTCGGCCTGATCATGCTCGGCGGCGACATGGGCACCGCGATCATCCTCACCGCGATCCTCTTCGGCCTGCTCTGGCTCGCCGGAGCGCCCACCCGGCTCTTCGTCGGCGTGCTCGGTTTCGCCGGGGCCATCGCCGTCCTGCTGATCAAGACCAACCCGAACCGTATGTCCCGGCTCGCCTGCGTGGGCGTCAGCGAACCCGACGCCGCGGGCGGCTGCTGGCAGGCCGCGCACGGAATCTACGCCCTCGCGTCCGGCGGCTGGTTCGGATCGGGACTCGGTGCGAGCGTGGAGAAATGGGGACAACTCCCCGAACCCCACACCGACTTCATCTTCGCCATCACCGGTGAGGAACTGGGGCTGGCGGGCACTCTGTCGGTGCTCGCTCTCTTCGCGGCTCTAGGCTATGCGGGTATCCGCGTGGCCGGACGCACGGAGGACCCCTTCGTGAGGTACGCAGCGGGAGGCGTGACGACGTGGATCACCGCGCAAGCCGTGATCAACATCGGTGCGGTGCTCGGCCTGCTGCCGATCGCCGGAGTCCCGCTCCCGCTGTTCTCCTACGGAGGGTCGGCCCTGCTGCCGACCATGTTCGCGGTCGGGTTGATGATCGCCTTCGCGCGGGACGAGACCGGCGCGAAAGCGGCCCTGGCCCTGCGGAGGCCCGGGGTGAGATGGAAGACGATGAGACGGCGCGTCAAGAAGCGTCCGTCCGGAGAGCGGTGAATTTCGGTGCATGTCGTACTCGCCGGTGGGGGGACCGCCGGCCACATCGAGCCCGCGCTTGCCCTCGCAGACGCCCTGCGGAGGCAGGACCCGACCGTGGGCATCACCGCCCTCGGAACGGAACGCGGCCTGGAGACCAGGCTCGTACCCGAGCGGGGGTACGATCTGGCGCTCATCCCGGCCGTACCGCTGCCCCGTAAGCCCACACCGGAACTGATCACCGTCCCGGGCCGGCTGCGCGGCACCATCAAGGCCGCCGAGCAGATCCTGGAGCGCACCAAGGCCGACTGCGTGGTCGGCTTCGGCGGTTACGTCGCGCTCCCCGGCTACCTCGCCGCCAAGCGCGCCGGAGTGCCCATCGTCGTCCACGAGGCCAACGCGCGCCCCGGTCTGGCCAACAAGATCGGCTCCCGGTACGCCCACGGCGTCGCCGTCTCCACCCCCGACAGCAAGCTGCGCGGCGCCCGCTACATCGGCATCCCGCTGCGCCGCACCATCGCCACCCTGGACCGGGCCCGGGTGCGCCCGGAGGCGCGCGCCGCCTTCGGGCTCGACCCCAACCTGCCCACCCTGCTGGTCTCCGGCGGTTCGCAGGGAGCCCGCCACCTCAACGAGGTGGTCCAGAGGGTCGCGCCACTGCTCCAGCGGTCGGGCATCCAGATCCTGCACGTGGTCGGCCCGAAGAACGAATTGCCGCGTATCGACAACATGCCCGGTATGCCGCCCTACATCCCGGTACCGTACGTGGACCGGATGGACCTCGCGTACGCGGCGGCCGACATGATGCTCTGCCGTGCGGGCGCGATGACCGTGGCCGAACTCTCGGCCGTCGGGCTGCCCGCCGCGTACGTCCCGCTGCCCATCGGCAACGGCGAGCAGCGGCTCAACGCCCAGCCGGTGGTCAACGCCGGCGGCGGCCTGCTGGTCGACGACGCCGCCCTCACTCCCGAGTGGGTGCAGGCCAACGTCCTCCCGGTACTGTCCGATCCGCACCGACTGTACGAAATGTCGCGCGCTGCCGCGGAGTTCGGCCGGCGCGACGCCGACGACCTGCTCGTCGGCATGGTGTACGAGGCGATTGCCGCACGCCGCCAGGCGTGAGGCGGGGCGGGCCCGGGGTGTGCGCCCCGGGCCCGGCGAAGGAGCGAGCGTGGCCGGACCGACGACCGCCCAGCGCGGTTCAGGACAGCAGGCGGACACTCCGGCGCGCGCGCCGCACGCCGGCCCCGGAAGGGGCGGGTTCGCCCGACGCAGGGCGCTGGTCCTCGGCGCGGCCGGGGCCGCCCTGCTCGCGGGGGGCGTCGCCTGGGCGCTGTGGGGGTCCTCCTGGCTCCGGCTGGAGCAGGTCGGCGTGAGCGGGACCGGCGTCCTCTCCCCGGCAGAGGTGGAAGCGGCGGCGTCGGCTCCGGTCGGCTCGCCGCTGATCGCCGTGGACACGGATTCCCTGGAGCAGCGGCTGCGGCGGAAGCTCCCCCGAATCGACACCGTGGACGTCACGCGTTCCTGGCCGCACGGAATCGACATCGAGGTGACCGAGCGAAAGCCGGTCCTTCTGCTGAAAAAGGGCGCAAAGTTCACCGAAGTGGACGCCGGGGGAGTGCGGTTCGCAACCGTGGACAAAGCGCCTGAAAAGGTTCCACTGCTGGAATTGTCGCCCGATCGTTCCGCGAGTCTGCGCCGATTCGGCGGTGACCGTCTGTTGCGGGAAGCGGTCGGGGTCGCCGGCGACCTTCCCGCCGTCGTGGCGCGGGACACCGAGGTGGTGCGGGTGACCTCGTACGATTCGATCTCGCTGAAGCTGACGGGGGGACGGGAAGTGATCTGGGGCAGTGGTGAACAGGGCGCGGTGAAGGCGAAAGTCCTCACCGCTCTGATGAAAGCGGCACCCAAAGCGGGACACTTCGACGTCAGTGCGCCCACCGCTCCTGCTTCTTCGGAGAGTTGACGGGTATTTGGCCTGACCAGCACCCTGGTTGGTCATCGCTACGGGTGATCACATAGGGTGAAAAGAAAAACGGGAGGTTCGGCGTGTTCGTTGAACGTGCGCCACTTGTCGACTTAGTGTCCTGTTCGGAAGAGTCCAAGAAGCAGACACACTGGTAACCCTAAACTTCAGCGTTAGGGTTTGGGTCGGCGTTCGGACCGTCCCCATCGACATCCGTCGTCGCGGCGGGCCACCGCAGAGCGACGACACGTAAATCGAGGCGAGAGGCCTTCGACGTGGCAGCACCGCAGAACTACCTCGCAGTCATCAAGGTCATCGGTGTCGGCGGCGGTGGTGTCAATGCCATCAACCGAATGATCGAGGTCGGTCTCAAGGGCGTCGAGTTCATCGCGATCAACACGGACGCACAAGCCCTGTTGATGAGCGACGCCGACGTCAAGCTCGACGTCGGCCGTGAACTCACCCGGGGACTCGGCGCCGGGGCCAACCCGGCAGTCGGTCGCAAGGCGGCAGAGGACCACCGTGAAGAGATCGAGGAGGTCCTCAAGGGGGCCGACATGGTCTTCGTCACCGCAGGAGAGGGCGGCGGCACCGGCACCGGCGGCGCACCCGTCGTCGCCAACATCGCCCGTTCGCTGGGCGCCCTGACGATCGGTGTGGTCACCCGCCCGTTCACCTTCGAGGGCCGTCGGCGCGCGAACCAGGCGGAGGACGGCATCGCCGAACTCCGCGAAGAGGTCGACACCCTCATCGTCATCCCCAACGACCGGCTGCTGTCCATCTCGGACCGTCAGGTGAGCGTGCTCGACGCGTTCAAGTCGGCCGACCAGGTGCTGCTCTCGGGTGTCCAGGGCATCACCGACCTCATCACCACCCCCGGCCTCATCAACCTCGACTTCGCCGACGTCAAGTCGGTCATGTCCGAGGCGGGTTCGGCGCTCATGGGCATCGGCTCGGCCCGCGGCGACGACCGTGCGGTCGCGGCGGCCGAGATGGCGATCTCCTCGCCCCTGCTGGAGGCGTCCATCGACGGCGCCCGCGGCGTGCTGCTCTCCATCTCCGGCGGCAGCGACCTCGGTCTCTTCGAGATCAACGAGGCCGCCCAGCTGGTGAGCGAGGCGGCGCACCCGGAGGCGAACATCATCTTCGGCGCGGTCATCGACGACGCGCTCGGCGACGAGGTGCGGGTCACCGTGATCGCCGCGGGCTTCGACGGCGGCCAGCCGCCGGCCCGCCGCGAGAACGTGATCGGCGCCGGTGCCACCAAGCGCGAGGAGCCCGCCCCGCCGGCGCGGCCCGAGCCGGTCCGCCACTCGGCCGGACTCGGTTCCGTGCCGGTCCGCGAGGAAGCCCCGGCCCCGGTCGAGGCCGTGCCGGTCGCGAACGACGGCTCGCTGCCGCCGGTCTCGCCGCCGCACGTTCCGACGGCCCGTCCCTACCAGGACACCCAGGCCGAAGAGCTGGACGTACCGGACTTCCTGAAGTGATAGACCGGCACCACGTGGGACCCGCGGCCACCGCGGGTCCCGCTTTCACAGCGGTACCCGCAGCGGACCCGTCCGGCGGCGCCGGTGCGCACTTCGCCTTCACCGACCGGTGGGGCGGGGTGAGCACCGGCCCGTACGGGTCGCTGAACCTCGGCGGCGCGGTCGGAGACGACCCCGCCGCCGTGGTCGCGAACAGGGCACGTGCGGCCGGCACCCTCGGGCTCGACCCGGAGCGGGTCGTCTGGATGAACCAGGTGCACGGCCGTGAGGTCGCGGTGGTCGACGGACCCTGGGGGCCGGGCCGCGAGATTCCCGCGGTGGACGCGCTGGTGACCAGCCGTCGGGGGCTGCCGCTCGCCGTGCTCACCGCGGACTGCGTCCCGGTCCTGCTGGCCGATCCGGTCGCCGGGGTCGTCGCGGCGGCGCACGCGGGCCGCCCCGGTCTCGTCGCCGGAGTCGTCCCCGCGACCGTGGAGGCGATGCTCGCCCTCGGCGCCGAAGCCTCCCGGATCGTCGCCCGCACCGGACCGGCGGTCTGCGGCGGTTGCTACGAGGTCCCGGCCGCGATGCGGGACGAGGTCGCCGAGACCGTCCCCGCCGCCCGGGCGGAGACCCGGTGGGGCACTCCGGCGGTGGACGTCGTCGCCGGGGTCCACTCCCAGCTCGACGCCCTCGGTGTGCGCGACGTGCGGCGTTCGCCGTCCTGCACGCGGGAGTCGGACGACCACTTCTCGTACCGGCGCGACCGCACCACCGGACGGCTCGCCGGATACGTCTGGCTGGACGAGCCCGTCGATCAGGACCAGGACGACGAGGACACGGCATGACGGACCGCAGCAAGGAACTCGCCGACAACCTGGCGCGGGTGGAGGAACGTATCGCCTCCGCCTGTGCCGCGGCCGGCCGGTCGCGGGACGAGGTCACCCTCATCGTGGTCACCAAGACCTACCCCGCGAGCGACGTGCGGATTCTGCACGGACTCGGTGTGCGTCAGGTGGCCGAGAACCGGGACCAGGACGCCGCCCCCAAGGCTGCGGACTGTTCGGATCTGTCGCTCACTTGGCACTTTGTCGGTCAGCTTCAGACCAACAAGGTTCGTTCCGTGACGCGTTATGCCGACGTCGTGCAGTCGATCGACCGGATCAAGCTTGTTTCCGCGCTCTCCACGGCTGCGGCCGGGGAGCGGGAGAGCGAACTCGGCTGTCTGGTCCAGGTCGCCCTCGACGCCGGGAACGGTGAGCGCGGCGAACGGGGCGGAGTCGCTCCCGACGGCGTGGAGGCGCTGGCCGCGGCGGTGGCGGCGGCACCCGGACTCCGGCTCGACGGTCTGATGACGGTCGCGCCGCTCGCCGGTCCGTACGCCGGACGGCAACGGGCCGCCTTCGAGCGGCTGATGGAAATCTCATCCCGGCTGCGCATGGACCATCCGGCTGCGAACATGGTCTCCGCGGGGATGAGTTCGGACCTTGAGGACGCCGTGGCGGCCGGAGCGACACATGTACGCGTCGGTACTGCGGTACTCGGAGTCCGACCCCGGCTCGGGTAACGTCGCGAAGAAGGTCGGACCACAGCAGAAAATATGGTCATTCCCGCTCAATACGGGGCAGACCACCGTGGATCGCTGGCACTTGGCGACGATTGCCGATCCACCACAGAGCGGAGGACTCGGAGCATGGCCGGCGCGATGCGCAAGATGGCGGTCTACCTCGGCCTCGTGGAGGACGATGGGTACGACGGTCCGGGGTTCGACCCCGACGATGAATTCGAACCCGAGCCGGAGCCCGAGCGGGACCGGCGCATGCATCAGCCCGCGCATCAGGTGGAGCGGGAGCGCGAAAGGGACGAACCGGTACGAGTGGTGCAACCCCCCGCGCCGCGCGAGCCAGTTCAGCTCCCCGTGGGCGGCGTGCGACCCGCCCGGATCGCACCCGTGGCATCCATCACACCTGAACGCCCCAACCTGGAGAAGAACGCACCCGTGATCATGCCCAAGGTCGTCTCCGAGCGGGAGCCGTACCGCATCACCACGTTGCACCCCCGGACCTACAACGAGGCCCGTACCATCGGGGAACACTTCCGTGAGGGCACCCCGGTGATCATGAATCTCACGGAGATGGACGACACGGATGCAAAGCGACTTGTCGACTTTGCCGCGGGACTCGTCTTCGGACTTCATGGCAGCATTGAGCGCGTGACGCAGAAGGTGTTCCTGTTGTCGCCTGCTAACGTCGATGTCACGGCGGAGGACAAGGCTCGTATTGCAGAGGGCGGGTTCTTCAACCAGAGCTGAGAACGCGACACGGGAACTACCCGGCCGAGAGGCCGGAGCTACGAGAGCCAGGGGAGGGGAACGCGGTCATGGGCGTCGCACTCGATGTGGTCAGCGTCGCGCTGATGTGTTTCCTCATCGTGCTGATCTTCCGGCTGGTCATGGACTACGTCTTCCAGTTCGCGCGCTCATGGGAGCCGGGCAAGCCGATGGTGGTGGTTCTCGAGGCCACTTACACGGTCACCGATCCACCACTCAAGCTCCTGCGGCGGTTGATCCCGCCGCTGCGTCTCGGGGGCGTGGCACTCGACCTGTCCTTCTTCGTTCTGATGATCATCGTCTACATCCTGATCGAGCTGTTCAAGTGGCTTGCGAGCAGCGTGTGAACGATACGGTCTTGCCGACTGCCGACGACTACGTAGAGGTGAAGAAGAGATGCCGCTGACCCCCGAGGACGTGCGGAACAAGCAGTTCACGACCGTCCGCCTCCGAGAAGGCTATGACGAGGACGAGGTCGATGCCTTCCTCGACGAGGTCGAGTCCGAGCTGACGCGACTGCTGCGCGAGAACGAGGATCTGCGCGCCAAGCTGGCCGCCGCGACGCGTGCCGCCGCGCAGAACCAGCAGCAGCAGGCCATGCGCAAGCCTCCGGAGCAGCAGCAGGAGAGGCCCGGGGCTCCCGTGCCCGCCGCCATATCGGGTCCGCCGGTCCAGCAGCAGCCCCCGCAGATGGGTCCGCCGCAGCTGCCCGCCGGTCCCAGTGGCCACGGCCCCCAGCAGGGTCAGCACGGCCCCGGTCCGCAGGGCCAGCAGGGCCCCGGCCCGATGCAGGGCGGCCCCATGGGCGGTCCGATGCAGGGTGGCCCCATGGGCGGTCCCATGGGTGGCCCCATGGGTCACGCTCCGCAGCAGATGCAGCAGCAGATGCAGCCCATGCAGCAGATGCAGCAGCCCATGCAGCAGATGCAGCAGCAGGGCCCGGGCGGCGACAGTGCCGCCCGTGTCCTCTCGCTGGCGCAGCAGACCGCCGACCAGGCGATCGCGGAGGCCCGTTCCGAGGCCAACAAGATCGTCGGTGAGGCGCGCAGCCGCGCCGAGGGCCTGGAGCGGGACGCCCGGGCGAAGGCCGACGCGCTGGAGCGGGACGCGCAGGAGAAGCACCGCGTGGCGATGGGCTCGCTGGAGTCGGCCCGCGCGACGCTGGAGCGCAAGGTCGAGGACCTGCGCGGCTTCGAGCGCGAGTACCGCACCCGCCTGAAGTCGTACCTGGAGAGCCAGTTGCGTCAGCTGGAGACCCAGGCCGACGACTCGCTGGCTCCGCCGCGGAGCCCCGCGGCCGCCTCGCTGCCGCCGTCGCCCTCGCTGGCCCCGGCCGGTGCCGGTGCGATGGGCCACGGCATGGGCGCCGGCAACCACGGCGGCCCGTCGATGGGTGGCAACCCGTCCATGGGTCCCGGACCGTCGTTCGGTGGGCAGCAGCAGATGTCGCCCGCCATGACGCAGCCGATGGCACCGGTACGGCCGCAGGCGCCGCAGCCGATGCAGCAGGCTCCGTCGCCGATGCGCGGCTTCCTCATCGACGAGGACGACAACTGACCGGCTCGCGCTCTCTGAGCGCGTAGCCGTCGGCAGGCTGAGGGCCGGGCCCCGGGGATCTCCCCGGGGCCCGGCCTTTTTTGCGTGTACGGGTGCCTCCGGCGGCGGCCGGTGAACCGAAGTCGGTCGGGGCCACCGAAGCTCGGCGGGGCCGGTCGCGGGCGGGTTGCGGGCCGGTTGCGTGGCCGGCCCCGGGCCGGTTACGACGCCCGTCGCGGGACCCGGAGTTGCATAAATCAACTCAGAGGCACACGAATCACCCTGTAGTGGCGCGAAATTACCGACGTCCTCCGGGACTCCCCTGGCGGCCGAGAACGCCGGAGGCCCGGCGGAAGATCCGCCGGGCCTCCGGTCGATACGGTGCCCCGTGGTGCCGAGGGGCGGCCGGTCAGTGCTTGCGGAGTCGGAAGGCCAGGTCCAGGCCCTCGTCCTCGAACGGGGTGCCGTACGAGTCGTCCGCGTCGCCCTGCGCGTAGTCCAGGGCGAGCACCTCGTCCGCGATCAGCGGGGCGTGTTCGGTGAGCGCCTCCACCGTGGCGGCAGAGCCGGACGTCCAGCGCACCGCGATCCGGTCCGCCACGTCCAGGCCGCTGTTCTTGCGGGCCTCCTGGATCAGCCGGATCGCGTCACGGGCGAGGCCCGCGCGGCGCAGCTCCGGGGTGATCTCCAGGTCCAGGGCGACCGTGGCGCCCGAATCGGACGCGACCGACCAGCCCTCGCGCGGGGTCTCCGTGATGATGACCTCGTCCGGCGTCAGCGAGACCGTCTCGCCGTCCACCTCGACCGACGCGGTGCCCTCGCGCAGCGCCCGCGACAGCGCGGCGGCGTCGGCGTTCGCGACCGCCTTGGCGACCGCCTGCACGCCCTTGCCGAAACGCTTGCCCAGCGCGCGGAAGTTGGCCTTCGCCGTGGTGTCGACCAGCGAGCCGCCCACCTCGGAGAGCGAGGCCAGCGAGGAGACGTTCAGCTCCTCGGTGATCTGCGCGTGCAGATCGGCGGAGAGCGTCTCGAAACCGGCCGCCGCGACCAGTGCGCGCGACAGCGGCTGGCGGGTCTTCACCCCGGACTCGGCGCGGGTGGCCCGGCCGAGCTCCACCAGCCGGCGCACCAGCGCCATCCGCGTGGAGAGTTCGGGGTCGACCGCCGAGGCGTCGGCCACCGGCCACGAGGAGAGGTGCACCGACTCGGGGGCGTCCGGCGTCACCGGGACCACCAGGTCCTGCCAGACCCGCTCGGTGATGAACGGGGTCAGCGGGGCCATCAGCCGGGTCACCGTCTCGACGACCTCGTGCAGGGTGCGCAGCGCCGCCCTGTCGCCCTGCCAGAAGCGGCGGCGCGAGCGGCGGACGTACCAGTTGGAGAGGTCGTCGACGAACGAGGAGAGCAGCTTGCCCGCCCGCTGGGTGTCGAAGCCGTCCAGCGCGGTGGTCACCTCGCCCACCAGGGCGTTGAGTTCGCTCAGCAGCCAGCGGTCCAGGACCGTGCGGTCCGCCGGCGCCGGGTCGGCCGCCGAGGGCGCCCAGCCGGACGTACGGGCGTACAGCGCCTGGAAGGCGACCGTGTTCCAGTACGTCAGGAGCGTCTTGCGGACGACCTCCTGGATGGTGCCGTGCCCGACGCGCCGGGCCGCCCACGGGGAGCCGCCCGCCGCCATGAACCAGCGCACCGCGTCGGCGCCGTGCTGGTCCATCAGCGGGATCGGGTCCAGGGTGTTGCCCAGGTGCTTGGACATCTTCCGGCCGTCCTCGGCGAGGATGTGGCCGAGGCAGACGACGTTCTCGTAGGAGGACTTGTCGAAGACCAGGGTGCCGACAGCCATCAGCGTGTAGAACCAGCCACGCGTCTGGTCGATGGCCTCCGAGATGAACTGCGCCGGGTAGCGGCTCTCGAAGACTTCCTTGTTCTTGTACGGGTAGCCCCACTGCGCGAACGGCATCGAACCCGAGTCGTACCAGGCGTCGATGACCTCGGGGACGCGGAACGCCTCCAGCCGGCAGTCCGCCTCGGTGCAGGTGAACGTGATCGCGTCGACGAACGGGCGGTGCGGGTCGAGGTCCGACTGGTCGCTGCCGGTCAGCTCGGACAGCTCGGCGCGCGAGCCGACACAGGTGAGGTGGCCGTCCTCGCAGCGCCAGATCGGCAGCGGGGTGCCCCAGTAGCGGTTGCGCGAGAGCGCCCAGTCGACGTTGTTGTGCAGCCAGTCGCCGAAGCGGCCGTTCTTCACCGAGTCGGGGAACCAGTTGGTCTTCTCGTTCTCCGCGAGGAGACGGTCCTTGACGGCCGTGGTGCGGATGTACCAGGACGGCTGCGCGTAGTAGAGCAGCGCGGTGTGGCAGCGCCAGCAGTGCGGGTAGCTGTGCTCGTACGGGACGTGGCGGAAGAGCTTGCCCCGGGCCGCCAGGTCCTCGGTGAGGGTCTCGTCGGCCTTCTTGAAGAAGACCCCGCCGACCAGCGGCAGATCCTCCTCGAACGTGCCGTCCGGGCGCACCGGGTTGACCACCGGCAGACCGTACGCCTTGCAGACCAGGAGGTCGTCGGCGCCGAACGCGGGGGACTGGTGGACCAGACCCGTACCGTCCTCGGTGGTGACGTACTCGGCGTTGACGACGTAGTGCGCCTCGGCCGGGAACTCGACCAGGTCGAAGGGGCGCTCGTAGGTCCAGCGCTCCATCTCGCGCCCGGTGAAGGACTCGCCGGTGAGCTCCCAGCCCTCGCCGAGCGCCTTCTCCACCAGCGGGCGCGCCACGACGAGACGCTCCTCGCCGTCCGTCGCCACGACGTACTCGACCTCGGGGTGGGCGGCGACGGCGGTGTTGGAGACCAGCGTCCACGGGGTGGTCGTCCAGACCAGCAGCGACGCCCGGCCGGCCAGCGGGCCGGAGGTGAGAGGGAAGCGGACGAAGACCGACGGGTCGACGACCGTCTCGTACCCCTGCGCCAGCTCGTGGTCGGAGAGGCCGGTGCCGCAGCGCGGGCACCAGGGGGCGACGCGGTGGGACTGGACCAGCAGGTCCTTGTCGAAGATCTTCTTCAGCGACCACCAGACGGAGTCGACGTACTCCGGGTCCATCGTCCGGTACGCGTCGTCCATGTCGACCCAGTACCCCATGCGGGTCGTCAGGTCGGAGAAGGCGTCGGTGTGGCGGGTCACGGACTCACGGCACTTGGCGTTGAACTCGGCGATGCCGTACGCCTCGATGTCCTTCTTGCCGTTGAAGCCCAGCTCCTTCTCGACCGCGAGCTCGACCGGCAGGCCGTGGCAGTCCCAGCCGGCCTTCCGGCCGACGTGGTAGCCCTGCATCGTGCGGAAGCGCGGAAAGACGTCCTTGAAGACGCGGGCTTCGATGTGGTGGGCGCCGGGCATGCCGTTGGCGGTCGGCGGACCCTCGTAGAAGACCCACTCGGGGCGGCCCTCGGACTGTTCGAGGCTCTTGGCGAAGACCTTGCCGTCGCGCCAGAAGTCGAGCACGTCGTGCTCCAGCGCGGGCAGGTCGACCTGAGCGGGGACCGGGCGGTACTGCGGCGATGTCATGTTCGGGTTTCCTCCGGCGGACGTCTTCCCACTTCCGTCGGAGGGACGAGAGCGCTGGGCTCCCGCGGTACCACCCTCCTTGGCCCGGGCGCGTGCCCTGGCCCCCTCATTGGGGTGCGATGCCGGGTCTACTTGCCTGCTTGCGGCGTTCTTCCGACGGCTCCGGGGTGATCTTCACGACGCGCTCGCCCCCGGGCTTCCACCGACCCCGGGTCGCTCTGGGCTGCGTACGACGCTACTCGTCCCATCCATGCCTCTCGCTGCGCCCAGTGTACGGGCCCGGGGGCGGCGCGTCCGACCGGTTTCGCGCGGGGTCCCGCGCGGCCCCACGACTGACCCGAATGGCGCGTCGGGGGCCCGCGGAACCTGCGGCCGCGCCGCGCGGCGGAATACCCGGCGGGGAGCTGGGCACAACGGATGCAGGCGGGCCGTGTCCGGGTGCGGGGAGGGGTGGCAGGGCGGCGTGCCCCGTTGCCGCGGGTCATGGGTCGATTTATCGTCCCAGCACGATCCGCGAGCAGGATCACCCTAGGTGAAGGGGTCGCGCCCATGGTGGCGAAGAAGACCGTCGGACGGACGTCGTCAGCGGCATCCTCGGACGCGGCGGACGACGGGACGCACGCCGGGAGCGGAGAGGACACCGCGAGCCGCGCGGAAGCCGGGAGCGGTCACGGCGCGGCGGAGCCGGAGGCGGGCGCGAAGAAGCCCGCCAAGAAGGCCGCTGCCAAGAAGACGGCGGCCAGGAAGAGGGCTGCCAAGAAGACCGCCGCCAGGAAGACCACCGCCGGGAAGGCCCCCGCGAAGAAGAGCGCGGCCCGCACGAGCACGGCGAAGAAGGCCGAACCAGCGGCCACGGAGGCGGCCGACGCCGCCCAGCAGACAGGAGAGCAGACGGTGGCAGCCAAGAAGACCGCGGCCAGGGCGGCCGGGGCAGGGTCCGGCGGACCGAGCGCGAGTGCGGTGCCCCAGGCACGCGTGGCGACCGCACCCGGAGAGCTGGCCGTCCGGCCGGGGGAGGACCCCTGGACGCCGGAGGAGGTCGCCGAGGCGCGGGCGGAACTCACCGGCGAGGCCACCCGGCTCCGCACCGAGCTGGAAGCCTCCGGGGCGGCCCTCGCGGGGCTGATGCGCGACTCCGGCGACGGGGCCGGCGACGACGAGGCGGACACCGGCACCAAGAACATCACCCGCGAGCACGAACTCTCGCTCGCCGCCCACGCCCAGGAGACCCTGGAGCAGACCGAACGCGCCCTGGCCCGCATGGACGCCGGGACCTACGGCCTCTGCGAGGTGTGCGGCAAACCCATCGGCAAGGCCCGCATGCAGGCGTTCCCCCGGGCCACCCTCTGCGTGGAGGACAAGCAGAAGCAGGAGAGACGCGGCTGACCGTCCGGGGCGCTCCGTGTCGTACCCTCGTCCTCAATCGGCACCAGGCCGTGTCCGGTCGCCCCACCGGGCGGCCGGGGGTGCGGTACCGGACACGACCCAGGTTGAGGATTCACGTGGCAGAGGCGGAGCGCACCATCGAAACGCCGGAGACCCCCGACGCCCCGGCGGCCGGGGAGACCGGCCCCCTGAAGCCCGCCGACGCCACCGCCCCGGGCGGTGCCGGGGTCGGTGGCACGGCGGCCGGCGAACCGGCCGACGGTGACACGGCCGACGGTGACACGGCCGACGGTGACACGGCCGACGAGGCGGACGGCTCCACCGCCGTCACGGGCAAGGGCAGGCGGCGGCTCGTCGCGCTCTTCACCGTGGCCGTCGTGGCGTACGTCCTCGACCTGATCAGCAAGACGCTCGTCGTCGCGAAGCTGGAGCACCACGCCCCCGTCGAGATCATCGGCGACTGGCTGAAGCTGGAGGCGGTGCGCAACCCCGGCGCCGCGTTCTCCATGGGCGAGGCCTTCACGGTGGTCTTCACGGTCATCGCCACGGCGGTGATCGTCGTCATCGTCCGGCTCGCCCGCAAGCTCCGCAGCCTGCCCTGGGCCATCGCCCTCGGCCTGCTGCTCGGCGGGGCGCTCGGCAACCTCACCGACCGCCTCTTCCGCGCGCCGGGCGTCTTCAAGGGCGCGGTGGTGGACTTCATCTCACCGGCGCACTTCGCGGTCTTCAACCTGGCCGACTCCGCGATCGTCTGCGGAGGCATCCTCATCGTGATCCTCTCCTTCCGGGGACTGGACCCGGACGGCACCGTCCACAAGGACTGAGGCCGGACTCCGGCCTTTCGTCCGGCCGCCGTCCACCGGGGCCGGGCGACGGCCGGGGAAGATCGCCGGTCACAGCACCGGTGGCCGCAAGGCATACTCGACCAGGTGAGTACGCACCCCGAGATCCGAACCCTGCCCGTGCCCGACGGCCTGGAGGGCGAGCGCGTCGACGCCGCCATCTCCCGGATGTTCGGGTTCTCCCGCACCAAGGCCGCCGAGCTGGCCGCCGCCGGAAAGGTGCAGGTGGACGGTTCGGTGGCCGGGAAGTCCGACCGGGTCCAGGGCGGTGCCTGGATGGAGGTCGAGATGCCGCAGGCAGCTCCTCCGGTCCAGATCGTCGCCGAGCCCGTCGAGGGCATGGAGATCGTGCACGACGACGACGACATCGTCGTCATCGTGAAGCCGGTCGGCGTCGCCGCCCACCCCAGCCCCGGCTGGACCGGCACCACCGTCATCGGCGGCCTCGCCGCCGCCGGGTACCGCATCTCCACCTCGGGTGCCGCCGAGCGCCAGGGCATCGTGCACCGGCTCGACGTGGGCACCTCCGGGCTGATGGTGGTGGCCAAGTCGGAGCGGGCGTACACCCTGCTCAAGGCTCAGTTCCGCGACCGCGTCGTGGAGAAGAAGTACCACGCGCTGGTGCAGGGCCACCCGGACCCGATGAGCGGCACCATCGACGCCCCCATCGGCCGCCACCCGAACCACGACTACAAGTGGGCCGTGGTCCAGGAGGGCAAGCCCTCCGTGACGCACTACGACCTCATCGAGGCGTACCGCGCGGCCAGCCTGCTCGACATCAAGCTGGAGACGGGCCGTACGCACCAGATCCGGGTGCACATGTCCGCCCACCGCCACCCCTGCGTCGGCGACCTCACCTACGGCGCGGACCCGACCATGGCCAAGCGCCTCGGCCTGACCCGGCAGTGGCTGCACGCCGTCCGGCTCGGCTTCGAACACCCCTCGGACGGCAGCTGGGTCGAGTTCGCCAGCGACTACCCCGCCGACCTCCAGCACGCCCTCGACACGATCGCCGCGGAGAGCGAATGACCACCGGCACCACCCCGTACACCGCCCGGCGGACCCGCGACGAGGCGGACCGTGCGGCCTGCTTCCAGGTCCGCAAGGACGTCTTCGTCGGCGAGCAGGGAGTGCCCGAGGACCTGGAGTACGACGCGTACGACCGGCCCGAGGCCAGCACCGTGCACGTCATCGCGGTCACCGAGGACGGCACGGCGCTCGGTACCGGCCGGCTGCTGCACGGTGAGGCGGCGGCCGGGAAGACCGGCGGCGACCTCACCGTCGGCTCGCTGGGCCGGCTCGCCGTGGCCGAGTCGGCCCGCGGCCTCGGTGTCGGCGCCGCACTGGTCCGCGCCGTCGAGGACGAGGCGAGGGCGCTCGGCCTGGCCGCCGTCGACCTGCACGCCCAGACCCATGCCCTCGGCTTCTACGAGCGCCTCGGCTACGAGGTCTACGGCCCCGAGTTCCAGGACGCCGGGATAGCGCACCGCGCCATGCGCCGCACGCTCGCGGAGCAGTAGCTTCCGTTCGTCCGCCGCGCAGGGGGTGTCATCGCACCTCACGGACCCGGCGTGACAGGGT
This sequence comes from Streptomyces sp. NPDC002690, assembly GCF_053592415.1. Lineage (NCBI taxonomy): Bacteria > Bacillati > Actinomycetota > Actinomycetes > Kitasatosporales > Streptomycetaceae > Streptomyces > Streptomyces sp. NPDC002690. Next base: position 23,976 of record NZ_JBSFVR010000041.1, read on the forward strand.
GGACCTCCCGTCCGGCCGCACGCCGGGCGGGAACGCTGCATCCTGCGGAAGGCGTTCCACGTGGACCAGATGGCACTGCTCCTGCTGCTCCTGCTGGGAGCGGTGATCACGGTGCCGGTGGGGGAGCGGCTGGGGCTGCCGGCCCCGGTACTGATGACACTGATCGGCGTGGGGATGGCCTTCCTCCCCTTCGTGCCCAATGTCGACATCCCGCCGGAGATCATTCTCCCCGCGCTGCTGCCGCCGCTGCTCTACGCCTCCGTGCAGCGCACCTCCTGGCGGCAGTTCGCGGCCAACAAGCGGCCGATCTTCCTGCTCGCGGTCGCCCTGGTCTTCGTGACGACGGCGGCGGTCGCGGCCGTCGCCGACTCCGTGGTGCCCGGACTGCCCCTCGCCGCCGCCGTGGCGCTCGGCGCGCTCGTCGCGCCGCCCGACCCGGTGGCCGCCACCGCCGTCGCCGGCTCGCTCGGGCTGCCCCGCCGGCTGGTCTCCATCCTGGAGGGCGAGGGTCTCTTCAACGACGTGACCGCGATCGTGCTCTACCACGTGGCCATCGCGGCGGCCGTGAGCGGCACCTTCTCGCTTCCCGCGGCCTTCGGACTGCTGATTTTGTCGGCCGTGGTCGCCATAGCGGTCGGACTCGCGCTCGGCTGGCTCACCATCAAGCTGATGGGCCTCCTCGGGGACGCCACGCTCCAGGTCGGCCTCACCCTCCTCGTACCGTTCGTGGCCTACGTCCTGTCCGAGGAGCTGATGGGCTCCGGCGTCCTCGCCGTCCTGACCGTCGCGCTCTTCCTCGCCGAACACACCGCCGACGCCGACGACGTGCTGGGGCGGCTCACCGGGCGCACCTTCTGGGACATCGTCGACACCCTGGTCACCGGGATCGCCTTCGGGCTCATCGGGCTGGAACTCCACAACGTCTTCGGCACCGCCGACGGGCGGGAGTGGCGGATGGTGGGCTGGGGACTCGCGATCGTCGGGGTGGTCGTCGGCGTACGGCTGCTCTGGCTGCTGCCGGCGACCTGGCTCGCCAAGCGGCTGCACACCCGGCGCGACGTGAGCGAGGAGATCCCGACCAGCTGGCGCGAGACCGTCGTCATGTGGTGGGCGGGGATGCGCGGGGTGGCGTCCGTCGCGCTGGCCCTCGCCGTCCCGCTGAAGACCGACGACGGCGAACCCTTCCCGGGCCGCGACGAGATCGTCTTCATCGCCTTCGCGGTCATCATGGCGACCCTGGTGTTCCAGGGGCTCACCCTGCCCTGGCTGGTGCGCAGGCTCGGCGTCCGGGCCGACACCGACGCCGAACGCGAGCTGGAGAAGCGCCTCGCGATCCGCGCCGCCAAGGCGGCCAGGGTGCGGCTGAAGGAGATCCAGCAGGTGGAGGAGTTCCCCGAGGAGGTGCTGGAGCGCCTCCAGCGCGCCGCCTACGACATCGGGGCGCGCATCAGCCCCGACATGGTGGACGAGGAGCGGCGCGACGCCTACGCCCAGCGCGCGAAGCGCTTCAAGGAGGTCAGCCGCATCCAGCGGGAGCTGCTGTCGGCCGCCCGCCACGAGGTGCTCTCGGCCCGCAGCGAGGCCGGCTCCGACCCCGAGGTGGTGGACCGGGTGCTGCGGTTCCTGGACGTGCGCAGCCTGCGCTGAGCCGGGCGCGGTCAGCCGCGTCCGGTGTGCGGGGCCGCGTGCGGGGCGGACTCCTTGCCGTTGCGGCGGACGGACGCGGCGGTACGGGAGGTCAGCTCCGGCCACTGGTCGGCCGCGACGAGGGTGGCGGGGGCCGTGGCGACCCGGGGCAGGGCGTACGGGTGGTGGTCCCGGAGCCAGGCGATCAACTGCTCGCGCACCGCGCACCGGACCGTCCAGATGTCGTCCGCGTCCTTCGCGGTGACCACGGCCCGCACCTGGATCGTGGTCGGCGTGGTGTCGGTCACCGCGAGGGACCAGGTCCGCCCGTCCCAGGCGCCGCACTCGCCGAGGATGTCGCGCATCTTGTCCCGCATCGCGGCCATCGGCGCCGCGTGGTCGAGATGGAAGTAGACCGTGCCGGTCATCTGGACCCCGCCGCGCGACCAGTTCTCGAACGGGCGGCTGGTGAAGTACGACACCGGCATGGTGATCCTGCGCTCGTCCCAGGTACGTACGGCGAGGAAGGTCAGCGTGATCTCCTCCACGGTGCCCCACTCGCCGTCCACCACCACGGTGTCGCCGAGGCGCACCATGTCGCCGAAGGCGATCTGGAATCCGGCGAAGACGTTGCCGAGGGTGGACTGGGCGGCGACACCGGCGACGATGCCGAGCACGCCGGCCGAGGCCAGCATCGAGGTGCCGACGGTCTGCATCGCCGGGAAGGTCAGCAGCATCGCGGCGACCGCCACCGTGGTCACCACGGCGATGACCACCCGCTGGATCAGCGTCACCTGGGTGCGCACGCGGCGGACCCGGGCGGGATCGCGGGTGGAGGTGGCGTAGCGGGCGTAACTGGACTCCACGACGGTCGCCGCCACCCGGACCACCAGCCAGGCCGAGGCGCCGATCAGCACCAGGCTCAGCACCTGGCCGATCGAATCCCGGTGGTCGCGCACCAGCTCCAGGCGCAGATGGGCGAAGGTGCCCCGCAGCAGGCCCGCGCAGATCACCACCTGGAGCGGCGGCCGGCAGCGCCTCAGCAGGCCCCACAATGGCGTGTCGGGGTGCCGGACGTCCGCCCGCCGCAGAGCCAGGTCCACCAGCCAGCCGGCCAGCAGGGTGATCGCCACCGAGCCGCCGACGATCAGCAGCGGGCGCAGCACGTTCTCCATCCTCGTGTCCTCCGGGGTCCGGGTGGCAGCTGGCACCATGGGCGGCATGAACATCATGCTTTTCCACTCGACCTACGGGCTCCGGCCCGCGGTGCACGCCGCTGCCGACCGGCTCCGAGCAGCCGGCCATGAGGTGCGCGTGCCCGATCTGTTCGAGGGGCACACCTTTGAAACGCAGGCGGAGGCGCAGGCGTACCGGGAGGAGCTGGGCAAGGACGAGCTGCTCAAGCGGGCGGTCCTGGCCGCCGCGCCCTACTCGGAGCAGGGCCTCGTCTACGTGGGCTTCTCGCTCGGGGCGGCCGTGGCGCAGACCCTCGCCCTCGGCGACGAGAAGGCCCGCGGGCTGCTCCTCTTCCACGGCACCTCGGACCTCGCCGAGAACGCGAGCACGGACGAGCTCCCGGTCCAGCTGCACGTCGCCGACCCGGACGCCTCGGAGCCGCACGACTGGCTGAACAGCTGGTACCTGGAGATGCGGCGGGCCGGGGCGGACGTGGAGATCTACCGCTACCCCGGTGCCGGACACCTCTTCACCGACGACGGTCTGCCCGACTACGACGAGAAGGCGGCCGAGCTGGCCTGGAAGGTCGCGCTGGGCTTCCTGGCGACCCTCTGAGCCCGGCGGCCGGACACCTGAAAAGGGACGGGCGGGCCGACACCCGAGGTGCCGGCCCGCCCGTCTTCCAGCGTTCGTGCTCGGCTCAGCCCTTGAGTGCCGCGTCGATCGCCGTGGTGTAGTCGGCCACCGTCATGGGCGCGCTGTCGCTGCCCTCGGCGGTCACGGTCTTGCCGTCCATCTTCAGCGTCGGCGTGCCGGTGACCCCGCTGGAGTCGAAGGTCTTGGACATCTTGACGGCCCAGGCGTCGTAGGTGCCGTCGTTGACGTTCTTCTGGAACGCCTTGTTGTCCTTGAGCGCGTCCACCGTGTCGGCGACCTCGATGAGGTAGCTGTCCTTGGCGAACTTGTCCTCGGTCTCGTCGGGGTGGTACTTCGCCGAGTAGAGCGCCGTCTTGTACTGGAGGAACGCCTCCGGGCTGACGTTCAGCGCCGCGCCCAGGGCACTGAGGGCGTTCTTGGAGCCCTCGCCGTTGTCGCTGTTGTCGATGAAGGTGGCACCGACGTACTTGATCTTGTACTTGCCGTCCGCGACGTCCTTGGTGACCGTCGAGCCGACGGTCTGCTCGAACTGGGCGCATATCGGGCAGCGGGAGTCCTCGTACATCTCCAGCGTCTTCTTGGCGGAGGACTCGCCGACGACGACGGTCGTGCCGTTGGTGCCGGAGGTGTTCTTCGGGGCGACCACCTTCGCGTCGCCCGCGGCCTCCCAGGCGTCCGGCTTGTTCAGCTCGTTGACGCCGTAGGCGACACCGCCGGCGATGGCCAGCACGGCGACGATCGAGACGCCGACGATGATCTGCTTGCGGGCCTTGTCCTTCTTCGCCTGGCGCTCGCGCTCCGCGCGCAGCCGCTCGCGGGCCGCTGCCTTGTTCGCCTGGTTGTTGCGGTTGCTCATGATCGTTCTCCGTGGGATGTACGTGAAGACGTGACGGGGTGAGGGATGCGGTGTGCCGGCTCAGGCCGGCAGCGGCGGCCCTCTCCGGCCCACGGAATGCGTGAAGAGCGGACGGGCGGCGACGAACGGGCGCGGGCCCGGCAGGCGCACGGCGCCCCGCACCGGACGGCGGGCCCCACGGGCCACCGCCAGCGCGACCAGCAGCGGGTGGAACGCGAAGGCGGCAGCCGCCCGCAGCAGGGATGCCAGCGCGGCCTCCCCGCGCCGCAGCCAGGCCGCCGCGAGCAGCCCGACGGCCACGTGCGCGGCGAGCAGCAGCCACGGGACACCCGGCCCCGGGGGCAGCGGCAGAGCGGCGGCGGAGGCGGGGTGCCCGACTCCGGCGACCCGCGCCAGCGGCGCTCCGACTCCGTGGCCGCCGCAGAGCACGTCGAATCCCAGGGAGCGCAGCGGACCGGCCACCGGGCCGCCCGCCGCGCCGTAGCAGAGCTGCTGCCCGGTGGTGAAGACCGTGTCGGCGGCGAGCTCCAGCGGGACCAGCAGCCCCGCTATCGCCCCGAAACCGCGCTCCCGGCCCGCCAGCGCGTACGCCGCGGCGAACACCAGGCCCCCCACCAGCACCAGCGCGGTCACCGGCAGGGCTTCCCTGGAGAGCAGGACGTGGGACGCCGAGGACAGCGTGACGACGAGCGCGGTGAAGAGCGCCGCGCGCGCGGTCCTGGGGCGTGTGTCGAAAGTCCCGCCTGTCCGGCGACGCCCGGCACGCACGCTCGCCGCGTTGTCGGGATCACCCCGATACATCCAGTATCGAGGCGACCCTCCGCCTTGCGATCGCACGCACCGGACGCCGCCGGACCCGCCCTCCGGGCGGCCGGCGCCACTTTCGACCCACGCCCTGGGTCGCGTCCCTGATATGTCCATCGCCGGAGAGTCTCGCACGCGCCCCTGTAAGCGACTCCTAAAGGTCCGGGACCACGGCTGTCCCGGACCTCCGGTCGGCCTCCGCCGTGGATTGGTCAGAGGCCCGGGATGCGGCCGTTGCGGAAGAGGTCCACGAAGATCCGGTGGTCCCGGCGGGCCCGCGCGCCGTAACTGTGGGCGAAGTCGACGAGGAGATCGCCGAAGCCGTCCTCGTCGGCCGCGATGGCGGCGTCGATGGCCCTCTCGGTGGAGAACGGCACCAGCGAGTGACCGCTCTCGTCGTCGGCCGCCGCGTGCATGGTGGCCGTCGCCCGGCCCAGGTCGGCGACGACCGCCGCGATCTCGTCGGGCTCGTCGATGTCGGACCAGTCCAGGTCCACGGCGTACGGCGAGACCTCCGCCACCAGCTGTCCGGCGCCGTCCAGCTCCGTCCAGCCCAGCCACGGGTCGGCGTGGTCCTGGAGCGCCCGCTGCGAGATCACCGTGCGGTGGCCCTCGTGCTGGAAGTACCCGCGCACCGAGGCGTCCGTGATGTGCCGGGAGACGGCCGGGGTCTGGGCCTGCTTGACGTAGATCACGACGTCGTTCTCCAGGGCGTCGCTGTTGCCCTCCAGCAGGATGTTGTACGAGGGCAGCCCGGCCGAGCCGATGCCGATGCCCCGGCGGCCCACCACGTCTTTCACCCGGTAGGAGTCCGGGCGGGTCAGGCTCGACTCGGGCAGGGTCTCCAGGTAGCCGTCGAACGCGGCGAGGACCTTGTAACGGGTCGCCGCGTCCAGGTCGACGGCGCCGCCGTCCGGGGCGAACCGGCGCTCGAAGTCGCGGATCTCCGTCATCGAGTCGAGCAGCGAGAAGCGGGTGAGCGACCGGGCCGTCCGGAGCGCGCCGAGCAGCGGGCCGTCGGCGGTGTCCAGGGTGAAGGGCGGCACCTCGTCGTTCTTCGCGCCGGTCGCGAGCGCGTGGATGCGCTCGCGGTACGCGGCGGCGAAGACCCGGACCAGCTCGGTGATCTGGTCGTCGCTGAGGGCCTTGGCGTACCCGATCAGGGCGACGGAGGCGGCGAAGCGCTTCAGGTCCCAGGTGAACGGGCCGACGTACGCCTCGTCGAAGTCGTTGACGTTGAAGACCAGGCGGCCGTTGGCGTCCATGTAGGTGCCGAAGTTCTCCGCGTGGAGGTCACCGTGGATCCAGACCCGGCCGGTGCGCTCGTCGAGGTACGGGCCGCCGAGCCGCTCCCGGGCCAGGTCGTCGTAGAACAGGCAGGCGGTGCCCCGGTAGAAGGCGAAGGCGGAGCCCGCCATCTTCCGGAACTTGACCCGGAAGGCGGCCGGGTCGGCCGCCAGCAGCTCACCGAAGGCGGTCTCGAAGACGGCGAGAATGCGCTCCCCGCGGTCTTCCGCGCCGCTCTGCTGTTCCGACATCGCTGGGTGCCTCCTGGTACAGGGCGTCGATCTTCGTCGAGCACCGTCGAACTTGGCGTTCATGACAAATGGGACAGGCGTCTCCGCCCTTCCAACGCGTGACCGTACTCGCAAGTGCCCGTCGTTCGTCAGCGCCAAGACGTAGACTTCCGGGCTGTCCCCCCTGACACCCTCAGCCGTCGGCCGCCCGTCGCCCGCCCGTCACCCGGGCCGAGTGCGGCGGGGCCACATCCGTCATCCCCCGGAGGCACAGCGCCGTGACCAAGCCGCCCTTCACGCACCTGCACGTCCACACCCAGTACTCCCTGCTCGACGGTGCCGCGCGGCTCAAGGACATGTTCGAGGCGTGCAACACCATGGGGATGTCGCACATCGCCATGACGGACCACGGCAACCTCCACGGGGCGTACGACTTCTTCCACTCGGCGAAGAAGGCCGGTGTGACGCCGATCATCGGCATCGAGGCGTACGTCGCCCCGGAGTCGCGCAAGCACAAGCGGAAGATCCAGTGGGGACAGCCGCACCAGAAGCGCGACGACGTCTCGGGTTCCGGCGGTTACACCCACAAGACGATCTGGGCCTCCAACGCCACCGGGCTGCACAACCTCTTCAGGCTCTCCTCGGACGCCTACGCCGAGGGCTGGCTGCAGAAGTGGCCCCGCATGGACAAGGAGACCATCGCCCAGTGGTCCGAGGGCCTGATCGCCTCCACCGGATGCCCCTCGGGTGAGGTGCAGACCCGGCTGCGGCTCGGCCAGTTCGACGAGGCCGTCCAGGCCGCCTCCGACTACAAGGACATCTTCGGCGAGGGCAAGTACTTCCTGGAGCTGATGGACCACGGCATCGAGATCGAGCGCCGGGTCCGCGACGGGCTCCTCGAAATCGGCAAGAAGCTGAACATCCCGCCGCTGGTGACGAACGACTCGCACTACACCTACGCGCACGAGGCCACCGCCCACGACGCCCTGCTCTGCATCCAGACCGGCAAGAACCTCTCCGACCCGGACCGCTTCCGCTTCGACGGCACCGGCTACTACCTGAAGACGGCGGAGGAGATGTACGCCGTCGACTCCTCCGACGCCTGGCAGCAGGGGTGCGACAACACCTTCCTGGTCGCGCAGCAGATCGACACCGCCGGCATGTTCGAGGCGAAGAACCTCATGCCGAAGTTCGACATCCCGGACGGCTACACGGAGGTCACCTGGTTCCGCGAGGAGGTCCGGGTCGGCATGGACCGCCGCTTCCCGGGCGGTGTCCCCGACGACCGGCAGAAGCAGGTCGAGTACGAGATGGACATCATCATCCAGATGGGGTTCCCGGGGTACTTCCTCGTCGTCGCCGACTTCATCATGTGGGCCAAGAACAACGGCATCGCGGTCGGCCCGGGCCGAGGCTCCGCGGCCGGCTCGATCGTCTCGTACGCCATGGGCATCACCGACCTCGACCCCATCGAGCACGGACTGATCTTCGAGCGGTTCCTCAACCCCGAGCGCGTCTCCATGCCCGACGTCGACATCGACTTCGACGAACGCCGGCGCGTCGAGGTGATCCGCTACGTCACCGAGAAGTACGGCGCCGACAAGGTCGCCATGATCGGCACGTACGGCAAGATCAAGGCCAAGAACGCGATCAAGGACTCCGCCCGCGTCCTCGGCTACCCGTACGCGATGGGCGACCGCCTCACCAAGGCGATGCCCGCCGACGTCCTCGGCAAGGGCATCGACCTCAACGGCATCACCGACCCCAAGCACCCGCGCTACGGCGAGGCCGGCGAGATCCGGGGCATGTATGAGAACGAGCCGGACGTCAAGAAGGTCATCGACACCGCCAAGGGCGTCGAAGGACTGGTCCGGCAGATGGGCGTGCACGCCGCCGGCGTGATCATGTCCAGCGAACCGATCGTGGACCACGCCCCGGTCTGGGTCCGGCACACCGACGGCGTCACCATCACGCAGTGGGACTACCCCCAGTGCGAGTCGCTCGGCCTGCTCAAGATGGACTTCCTGGGCCTGCGCAACCTCACCATCATGGACGACGCCGTCAAGATGGTGAAGGCGAACAAGGGTGTCGAGCTGGAGATGCTCGCCCTGCCGCTGAACGACCCCAAGACGTACGAACTCCTGTGCCGCGGCGACACGCTCGGCGTCTTCCAGTTCGACGGCGGGCCGATGCGCTCGCTGCTCCGCCAGATGCAGCCCGACAACTTCGAGGACATCTCCGCCGTCTCGGCCCTCTACCGGCCGGGCCCGATGGGCATGAACTCGCACACGAACTACGCCGAGCGCAAGAACGCCCGCCAGGAGATCACCCCGATCCACCCGGAGCTGGAGGAGCCCCTCAAGGAGGTCCTCGGCCTCACCTACGGCCTGATCGTCTACCAGGAGCAGGTGCAGAAGGCGGCCCAGATCGTCGCCGGCTACTCGCTCGGCGAAGCCGACATCCTGCGCCGCGTGATGGGCAAGAAGAAGGCCGACGAGCTGGCGAAGAACTTCGTCCTCTTCGAGGCCGGCGCCAAGAAGAACGGCTTCTCCGACGCCGCGATCAAGGCGCTCTGGGACGTCCTGGTGCCGTTCGCCGGATACGCGTTCAACAAGGCGCACTCCTCCGCGTACGGGCTCGTCACCTACTGGACCGCCTATCTCAAGGCGAACTACCCCGCCGAGTACATGGCCGCCCTGCTGACCTCGGTCAAGGACGACAAGGACAAGTCGGCGATCTACCTCAACGAGTGCCGGCGCATGGGCATCAAGGTGCTCCCGCCGAACGTCAACGAGTCCGAGGCCAACTTCGCCGCCCAGGGTGACGACGTGATCCTCTTCGGCCTCACCGCCGTGCGCAACGTCGGTACCAACGTGGTGGACTCGATCATCCGGTGCCGCAAGGCGAAGGGGAAGTACGCCACCTTCCCCGACTTCCTCGACAAGGTCGAAGCGGTCGTCTGCAACAAGCGCACCGTGGAATCGCTCATCAAGGCCGGCGCCTTCGACGAGATGGGCCACACCCGCAAGGGACTCGTCGCCCACCACGAACCCATGATCGACAACGTGGTCCAGGTCAAGCGCAAGGAGGCCGAGGGGCAGTTCGACCTCTTCGGCGGCATGGGCGACTCGGACGACGGCTCCTCCGAGCCGGGCTTCGGTCTGGACGTCGAGTTCTCCGACATCGAGTGGGAGAAGTCCTACCTGCTCGCCCAGGAGCGCGAGATGCTCGGCCTGTACGTCTCCGACCACCCGCTCTTCGGCCTGGAGCACGTCCTCTCCGACAAGGCGGACGCCTCGATCTCCCAGCTGACCGGCGGAGAGCACGGCGACGGCGCGATCGTCACCGTCGGCGGCATCATCTCCGGCCTCCAGCGGAAGATGACCAAGCAGGGCAACGCCTGGGCCATCGCCACCGTCGAGGACCTCGCGGGCGCCATCGAGTGCATGTTCTTCCCCGCCACCTACCAACTGGTCTCCACCCAGCTGGTGGAGGACACCGTCGTCTTCGTCAAGGGACGGCTCGACAAGCGCGAGGACGTGCCCCGGCTCGTCGCCATGGAGATGCAGGTCCCCGACATCTCGAACGCGGGCACCAACGCGCCGGTGGTCCTCACCATCCCCACCGTCCGGATCACGCCCCCGATGGTCAGCCGCCTCGGCGAAGTGCTCTCCAGCCACCGGGGCGACACCGAGGTCCGCATCAAGCTCCAGGGCCCCCGCAAGACGACCGTCCTCAGGCTCGACCGGCACCGCGTGAAGCCCGACCCGGCGCTCTTCGGCGACCTCAAGGTGCTGCTCGGCCCGTCCTGCCTGGCGGGCTGACCGCGGCGCTGCTCGGCCCGTCCCGATCGGCGGCCGGCCGGCCGCGGGGGGCGCCCGGACACGACACGTGACCCGGGGCCCCGCACACGTACACGTACGGCACACGAAGGGGCGCTCCCGCCGACGACGGCGGGAG
>NZ_JBSFVR010000042.1:0-34354 GCF_053592415.1 Streptomyces sp. NPDC002690
CACCGGCCCGCTGGACGTGCTGGCGGGCCGGTGCGGTGCAGCTCGGCACCGGGCACCCGGCGCACCTCGGGAGCCTCCCCGGACGCGCGTGTGACCGCGTCCCGTTCGGCGGGAACAGCGGTCACGACGAGCACACGCACGGGAAAGGATTCCTCCGACGAGCTACGAGGAAGAGGACGGAACGCGGATCAGTCGGTCTTCTTGAGCTTGAAGTGCCAGATGCCGATGAGCTTCGAACCGTCGGTCTCGACCACGCTGACCTGGGTCTCGTTGCTCGTCTCGCCGGTCTGGCTGGAGAAGAACGCGCTGCCGGTGATCGAGCGGTAGGTCCGCTTGTACGGCTCCTGCTCGGCCTGCTGGCCGTCGATGAAGAGCGTCCAGCCGTTGTCGGCGACCTCCGGGTCGACGCCGAAGCGGACCCGGTCGTCCATGGCGACGTCGATCGACTTGTCGGCCTTCTTGTTCAGGCAGCCCTGGATCAGCGACTCCTTGATGGGATCGCCGTCGTTGTAGCAGGCGGCCTCGGTCGACACCGAGGTCGTGCCGACCGTCACGGTGGCGAGCGGCGTCGGCTTGTCGCAGGCGGACAGGACGAGGAGTCCCGCGGACACGGCACCAAGAGCGACGCCGATTCGACGGCTCTTACCTGAGAAGAACGCAACGGTCATGGGCCGAAGGCTATCGGTCGCTCCGCTTCACGCCACGCGGGGGTGCGGTGAGCCGCGCCGCGCGGAGGTCAGGAGACCCCGTACGGACGTTGCGGCACCCAGCGCGAGGATTCCGGCGGCGACCGACATGCCCAGTACTCCATTGAGCGGCAGCGCGATCCCGATGCCGCCGCCGACCACCCACGCCATCTGAAGGACCGTCTCCGACCGGGCGAAGGCGGAGGTCCGCACCTCCTCCGGCACGTCGCGCTGGATCATCGCGTCCAGCGACAGCTTCGACAGCGCCTGGGTGAAGCCGGCGACCGCGCCGAGCACGGCGACGAAGACCGTCGAGAAGAACAGCGCGGCAAGCACCGCCGCGCCCAGCGCGATCCCCAGCACCGTCGCGACGATCACCTCCGGCCCGCGCGCCCGCAGCAGCGAGCCCACCGCCGTACCGCAGGCGTTCCCCACGCCCGCCGCGACACCGACGATGCCGAGCGAGACGGCCGCGCTCTGCCCGGACAGCGGCTCGTTCCGCAGCAGGAACGCCAGGAAGAAGATGAGGAAGCCGGAGAGCGCGCGGTGCGCGGCGTTGGCCTGGAGGCCGTGCAGCACGGAACCGCCGACCGACCGCAGCCCCGGCGGACGCTCCCGCTTCTCCCCCTTCCGCCGCCCGGCCGCTTCCCGGCGTCCGGCGCGCTTGGCGGAGAGCAGCGTCGAGCCGGTCCGGGCGCCCTGTGTACGGGCGGTGGGCGCGGGCACGACGGGCACGCCCTGCTCCTCCGCGAGGCGGGCCCGCCGCTCGCCCTTGGCGGAGTCCACCTTGGACGGCAGGGTGAAAGCGAGGAAGGTGCCGCCCAGGAAGATCACACACGCGCCGAAGAGCGGCCACGCCGATCCGGCCATCTGGAGCCCCGCCCCGATCGGGGCCGCGATCCCGGTCGCCAGCAGTCCGGCCAAGGTCACCCGCGAATTGGCCTTCACCAGGGAGAACCGCGGTGGCAGCAGCCGCGGCACGACAGCGCTGCGCACCACCCCGTACGCCTTCGAGCAGACGAGCACCCCGAGCGCCGCCGGGTACAGCTCCAGGCCGCCGGTGGCGACCGCGCTCGACATGGCGATCGCGAGCAGCGCGCGGACCAGCATCGAGCCCGCCATCGCCGCCCGGCGGCCGTGCGGCAGCCGGTCGAGGAGCGGACCGATCACCGGGGCGAGCAGGGTGAAGGGCGCCATGGTGATCGCCAGGTAGAGCGCGACGCGGCCCCGGGCCTCGTCGGTCGGGACGGAGAAGAACACCGTGGAAGCCAGCGCCACCGTGATCATCACGTCGCCCGCGCCGTTGACGGCGTGCAGCTCGATCAGTTTGCCGAGCCCGGACTCACCGGCGCCGTGGGCGTGCGTCACCTTGCGGATGGACCGCCCGGTGCCGAAGAAGCCCGAGTGCAGCGCGCGTCTCATCGACCGGCCCGCCCTGCGGAAGGGGCCGGAGACGTCGTGCGACCGGACGGAAGCCACTTCGTCATACTGCCCCAACCTCTCTCCGGCGAACCGACGACAGCGCGGGGCATCCGCCCACGAAGGTGCGGACGGCGGTACGGCGAGGTCGCGCGTGCCGCGACGGCGAGAATTTCCCCGGCGTCAGGCCGGCGGAATCCGTCGCGTCACGCATCGGAAAGGTCGCGTTTGGGACGGGCAGGTGGGCGAGGGGCGGCGGAGAGGGTAGCGTGCGTTACGCGCCACCGGCGGTTGTTCTTGGCCGCGCGCCTCTCCGCGATCCCGCAGAATGGGTCCTGAGAAGCACGCCCGAGGCAGGCAACAACGGGTGTGGACGTCGACGCGGTCCCCAGGTCCGCTCCGCCCACAGCCGTCATGGCTGAAATCGGACATCGATGGAGCCATCGGCGCGCTCGTGAGACTGCGTAGGAGAGAAGCGAGACCTGTGAGTGCTGCGACGACGCGAAGCCGTACGGCCCGTACCCCTGTTCCCGACCGGCTCTGTGCCGAAGCGGTAGACCTCGCGCGCGCCGCGGCCGAGGAGGCCGCCGCGCCCGGTGAGGTCGGCGAGCACGTGGCCGTCGTGGCCGAAGGGGACCGGGTCGTCACGCACTACTTCGAGTGCGAGATGTTCGGCTACCGGGGCTGGCGCTGGGCGGTGACCGTAGCCCGGGCCTCCCGCGCCAAGAACGTCACCCTCGACGAAACGGTGCTGCTGCCCGGCTCGGACGCCCTGCTCGCCCCGGAGTGGGTGCCCTGGAGCGAGCGGCTGCGCCCCGGCGACATGGGCCCCGGCGACCTGCTGCCCACCGAGGCGGAGGACCTCCGCCTGGAGCCCGGGTGGACCGGCGAGACCGTCGACGAAACGGAACCGCCGGAGGTCTCCGAGGAGCTGTCCGCCCTCGCCGACACCGAGGACGCCGAGCTGACGGGCCGGCGGCCCTCCGCGATCGGCCGCGGCTCCATCGCCTCGGTCGCCGAAGAGCTCGGCATGCGGCGTGCGCGGGTGCTGTCCCGGTACGGGCTGCACGCGGCGGCCGACCGCTGGGACGAGGAGTTCGGCCCCAAGACGCCGATGGCACAGGCCGCCCCGGCGACCTGTGTGAGCTGCGCGTTCCTTGTCCCGCTGACCGGTTCGCTGCGGCAGGCCTTCGGTGTCTGCGCCAACGAGTTCGGTCCGGCCGACGGCCACGTCGTCTCGCTGGCGTACGGCTGCGGCGGTCACTCCGAGGCGGCCGTCATGCCGAAGCCGCCGACGCCCGCACCGCACGCGCTCGACACCATGCGGGTGGACACCTATCAGCTGCACCCGGACCGCGACGGCGGCTCCGTCCCCGACGAGACCGACGCGCACGCCGAGGACCTCGGCCACTCCTGAGGCACCGCGACGCACGGCGGACCCGGTGGACCACCGGGTCCGCCGGGCTGCGCCCCGCGCACCCCGCGCACCCCGCGCACCCCGCGCACCCCGCGCGCCCCGCGCACCCCGCGCACACCTGCCGTACCCACTCCCGTGAACCGCGCTGTCGTCTCCGCGCGGTACGTTCGGGCGCACACTGGGCGGCAACGCCCGACGGGTAAGCGGAACAGAGCGGAGTCGAAGCGTGAGCATGAAGGCGACCGAGGGGGCCGATCCGTTCGGGACGGCACGGCTGCGGCGCGGCGTGCTCGACGCCTGGGGTGCCGGGCCCGCCCGCTTCCGCGAGGACGCCAACGCCGAGGAGGATCTCGCCCTCGGCGGGTACCGCGACCGCCTCGTCGTGGAACTCGCGCAGAACGCCGCCGACGCCGCCGCCCGAGCCAAGACGCCCGGCCGGCTCCGCCTCACCCTGCACCCCGGCGAGAACGGCGCACCCACCGTGCTGGCCGCCGCCAACACCGGTGCCCCGCTCGACGCCACCGGCGTCGAATCCCTCTCCACCCTGCGCGCCTCCGCCAAGCGCGAGGGCCACGAGACGTCCGTGGGCCGCTTCGGCGTCGGCTTCGCCGCCGTGCTCGCGGTGAGCGACGAACCCGCCGTCCTCGGCCGCCACGGCGGAGTCCGCTGGTCCCTCGCCGAGGCCCGCGTCCTCGCCGAGGGCGCGGCCGTCGGCAGCCCCGGCCTCGGGGACGAACTCCGCCGCCGCGACGGCCACGTACCGCTGCTGCGCCTCCCGCTGCCCGCCGAGGGCACCGCGCCCGAGGGGTACGACACCGTGGTGGTGCTGCCGTTGCGCGACACCGCCGCCGAGGACCTGGTCGAGCGGCTGCTCGGCTCCATCGACGACGCACTCCTGCTCACCCTGACCGGACTCGACGAGATCGTCGTCGAAACCCCCTCCGGCGTACGGACGTTGAGGCGCTCCGCGCACGGCCCGTACATCCACGTCGAGGACTCCGCGCACGGCGTCAACCGTTGGCGCACCGTCTTCCACCACGGGCCGATCGAGCCCGCGCTGCTCGCCGACCGGCCGGTCGAGGAGCGGCTGCGCCCGCACTGGTCCGTCACCTGGGCCGTGCCCGTGGACGACGACGGCTCGCCCCGCCACCCCTCCACCGCCCCCGTGGTGCACGCCCCGACGCCCACCGACGAACCCCTCGGCGTGCCCGCACTGCTCATCGCCTCGCTGCCGCTGGACACCACCCGCAGGCACCCCGCGCCCGGCCCGCTCACCGACTTCCTGGTGGAGCGCGCGGCCGACGCGTACGCCGAACTCCTCGCCGACTGGCACCCCGTCTCCACCGGCACCCTGGGCCTCGTGCCCGGACCGCTCGGCCAGGGTGCGGTGGACGGGGCGCTGCGCGCGGCGATCCTCCAGCGGCTGCCCCGGGTCGCGTTCCTCGCGCCGGCCGTACCCGCCGACCCGGCCGCCGCGATCGCACCGGTCGCCGGGGACTGGGCCGACGACTGGGCGGAGCCCGGCGCACCCGACGCCGTCCGGCACCGGGACCACGCGGCCCTGCGGCCCGTCGAGGCCGAGGTCGTGGAGGGCGCGGGCGCCGAGACCGTACGGGTCCTCGCCGAGGTCCTGCCGTGCCTGCTGCCCGCCGGACTGGAGCGCCGCACCGAACTGCGCACCCTGGGTGTCGGCCGGGTCCCGCTGACCGAGGCGATCGACCGGCTCGCCGGTCTGGAACGCGAGCCCCACTGGTGGCGGCGGTTCTACGACAGCCTCGCCGGGGTCGACCCGGACCGCCTCTCCGGGCTGCCGGTCCCGCTGGCCGGGGCGCCCGACGCACCCGAGGGGCAGCCGCCCCGCACCACGATCGGCCCGCGCCAGGTGCTGCTGCCGCTGCCCGACGCGCCGGCCGGCCCGGTGCTCTCCCGCCTCGCCCGGCTCGGCCTGAAGGTCGCCCACCCGGACGCCGCGCACCCGCTCCTGGAGAAGCTCGGCGCGCTGCCCGCCACCCCGCGCGCCGTACTGACCACCCCCCAGGTGCGCGCCGCCGTCGCCGGATCGCTGGACGCCGGGGAGATCTGGGACGAGGACGCGCTCGACGGGGACGAGCTCGTGGAGACCGTCCTCACCCTGGTGCGCGACGCCGAGCTGAACCCCGGCGACGAACCCTGGCTCGGTGCCCTCGCACTGCTCGACGAGGACGGAGAAACCGCGCCCGCCGGTGAACTCGTCTTCCCTGGCAGTGAGTTCGCCGACATCATGCGCGAAGACGAACTCGCGCTCTGCGACCAGGAGTTGGCTGAGCGCTGGGGAGAGCAGCCGCTCACCGCCTGCGGGGTCCTCGCGACCTTCGCCCTCGTGCGCACCACCGACGTGGTGCTCGACCCGGACGAAATGGATCCCCGCGACGGTGACTTCGCCGAACCCGACGACGCCGGCCTGTTGGACGCCGTGGACGTCTGGTGCGAGGACCTGCTCGACCAGCTCCCCGACACCCCGGTGCCGCCGGTGGCCACCGAGATCGTCGCCGTGCGCGACCTCGACCTCGTCGCCGACGACGCCTGGCCCAAGGCGCTCG
Source organism: Streptomyces sp. NPDC002690 (assembly GCF_053592415.1). Taxonomy (NCBI): domain Bacteria; kingdom Bacillati; phylum Actinomycetota; class Actinomycetes; order Kitasatosporales; family Streptomycetaceae; genus Streptomyces; species Streptomyces sp. NPDC002690. The sequence continues at coordinate 6,102 of NZ_JBSFVR010000042.1, forward strand.
CCATGCTCTCCCGGCCGCCGCTCCGCGACGCCCTGACCCAGCCGGTCCGGGTGCTGCTCCCGGACGGTACGACCCGCTCGGTGCGCCCGTACACCGCCTGGTGGCTGCGCGACCACCCGGTGCTGGAGGGCCGCCGCCCGGCCGGGGTCCGCGCGGCGGGCGGCGACCCGCTGCTGACCGGCCTCTACGACGCGGTGGACGCCTCCGGATTCGACGACGCCCAGGTGCTCCGCGCCCTCGGGGTGCGTACCACGGTCCAAGCCCTGCTGGACGAGCCGGGCGGCGCCGCCGAACTGCTGGGCCGCCTCGCCGACGAGGACCGGCCGGTGACCGCCGTACAACTGCACGCGCTCTACACCGCGCTGGCCGACCTGGACCCCGAACAGGTCACCCTGCCGGACGAGTTGCGGGCCGTCGTGGACGGCGCGGTGGAGGTGGTCGACGCGGCGGACGCCGTCGTCGCGGACGCCCCCGACGTGCTGCCGCTCGCCGGAGGGCTGCCGCTGCTCCCGGTCGCCCCGGCCCGTGCCGCCGAACTCGCGGAGCTGTTCCAGGTGCGACGGCTCGGCGAGACGATCGAGGCCGAGGTGGAGACCGAGGGCGAGGAACGCGAGGTGCCCGAGCCGGTCCGCGTCCTGCTCGGCGACCGCACCCCGGACACCTACGTCGAGCACGAGGAACTCCACGCCGGGGGCGTCGAGCTGGACTGGCGCCGCGCCCCGGACGGCACCGTGCACGCCTCGACCCTGGAAGGGGTCGCGGCCGGACTCGCCTGGGCGGCCGGCCAGTGGCCCCGCCGCTTCGAGGTCGCCGCCCTGCTGGAGGACCCGTCCCGCACCGAGGAACTGGCCCGGGACCGCTGGTTCGACTGAGCCCTCGGTGCCCGGTGGGCCGCTGTCGCGGGGCTCACGCCCCGAAGCGGCGGCCCACCGGGGCAGGAAGGGCCGGACGAACGGCCCGGGACCGCCGCCGGGCAGCCCCGTCAGGGGCGGACGTAGGGCCGGGTGATGATCTCCATGTGGTGGCCGTCGGGGTCCTCGAAGTAGGCGCCGCGACCGCCGAACAGGCTGTTGGTCCGTCCCGGTTCGGTGTGGCGGGGGTCGGCCCAGTAGGTGACGCCGACCGCCTCAAGGCGGGCGATCATGGCGTCGAACCGCGCTTCCGGCACGAGGAACGCGTAGTGCTGCGACTGGATCGGTTCGTCGGTCTTCTCGTAGTAGTCGAGGGTCACACCGTTGCCGAGATCGACGGGGAGGAACGGCCCGAACGGGGCGCCGACCTCCAGTCCGAGGATCGCGGCGACGAACTCGGCCGACAGATGCCGGTCCGTGGCGTAGACGGCCGTGTGGTTCAGCTGGACGGCGGTGGCCGACAGCTCGGACGCGTGCGGGTGCTGCTGGTCGTACGACATCAGTGGTGTCCCCGAGTCTCTTGAGTCCGCTGGAAGGGGGCGCCGAAGGCGGGCGCCGGGAGCGAAGACGCGGAGGAGGGGGGCGGGCCTCTCGGTGGTGTCCGGCCGATCACGGCCGGGTGCGCGGCCTCCGGCAGGGCACCCGGCGGCGTTGCCGGAACAGCTGAATCGCTCGGCGCCGAGGGCGTTCCAGCGCCTTGCGGTGCACCGCACCGGACGCCGGGCCCCGTACGGCCCCGATCCGCCGGCCACCGTCTGGCCCGGCTCGGGCTCACGCCGAGGCCGGGAGCCCCACTCGTGCATGGCCCATGGCCGACCCGGCAGTCACCCGAGCGACCTTAGCCGCCCTCAGGGGCCGGGTCCATGCTTCTTCCCGGAGCCTTGGTCCGGGGCCCCGGGCGCCTCCTCGCGAGGACGGGACCGGGCCACCGGCCTCCCGGACGGGGCTCACGCCCCGAAGCGGCGGCCCACCAGGCGCCAGACGTACTCCAGCAGTACCGAGGCCGCCGCCGCGACGGCCACCGCCGCCCACGGCATGGTGGTGCCGACCAGCTTCAGCGCGAAGAAGTGCTGGAGCCACGGCACCGCGAGCACGATGAGGAACGCGGCCCCCATCGAGGCGACCAGCAGAATCCGCCACCAGGTGTACGGCCGGGCGATGATCGCCAGCACCCACATCGACACCAGGAACAGCGTCAGCGTGGCCGCGCTGGTCTCCGCGTCGAGCGCCCCCGCCCCGGAGTAGTGGCTCCCGGCCAGCATGTACGTCAGGAAGGTCGCCGCCCCCGCGATGACCCCGGACGGGATCGCGTACCGCATCACCCGGCGGACGAAGTGCGGCTGGGCCCGCTCCTTGTTCGGGGCGAGTGCCAGGAAGAACGCGGGGACACCGATCGTGAGGGTCGAGAGCAGCGTCAGGTGCCGGGGGAGGAACGGGTACTCCACCTGGAAGCAGACCACCAGGATCGCCAGCAGCACCGAGTAGACCGTCTTCGTCAGGAACAGGGTGGCGACCCGGGTGATGTTGCCGATCACCCGGCGGCCTTCGGCGACCACCGACGGCAGGGTGGCGAAGCTGTTGTCGAGCAGCACGATCTGCGCGACCGCCCGGGTCGCCTCCGACCCCGAACCCATCGAGACACCGATGTCGGCGTCCTTCAGCGCGAGCACGTCGTTGACGCCGTCGCCGGTCATCGCGACCGTGTGGCCGCGCGACTGGAGGGCCGCGACCATGTTCCGCTTCTGCTGCGGGGTGACCCGGCCGAAGACCGCGTTCTCCTCCATCGCGCTCGCCATCGCGTCCCTCTCCTCGGGCATCCGCCGGGCGTCGAGGGTGTGCTCGGCGCCCGGCAGACCGAGCTTTCCGGCGACCGCGCCCACCGAGACGGCGTTGTCCCCGGAGATCACCTTCGCGGCGACCCGCTGGTCCGCGAAGTAACGCAGCGTCTCCCCGGCGTCCGGCCGCAGCCGCTGCTCCAGCACCACCAGCGCGGTGGGCAGGGAGCCGGCGGCGGCGTCCGGGCCGTCGAGGGTGCCCTTGGCCCGGGAGAGCAGCAGGACCCGCAGCCCCTGCCGGTTCAGCTCCTCGATCGAGGTCAGCTCGGGATCACCGTCGGGGAGCAGCACGTCGGGAGCGCCCAGCAGCCAGACGGAGTCGGCGGCGGAATCACCCGCGCCGCCCTCCCGGAAAGCGGCGCCGCTGTACTTGCGGGCCGAGGAGAACGGCAGGGTGTCCGTCACCCGCCAGCCGCCCGGGTCGGGGTAGGCGTCCACGATGGCGAGGAGACTGGCGTTCGGCCGGGGGTCCGAGCCGCCGAGGGCGCCCAGCACCCGGGAGACGTACGCCTCGTCGGCCGAGCCCAGCGGGCGGACCTCCGTCACGTCCATGCCGCCCTCGGTGAGGGTGCCGGTCTTGTCGAGGCAGACGACGTCGACCCGGGCCAGCCCTTCGATGGCGGGCAGCTCCTGGACGAGGCACTGCTTGCGGCCGAGGCGGATGACGCCGATCGCGAAGGCGACCGAGGTCAGCAGCACCAGCCCCTCCGGGATCATCGGCACGATCCCCCCGGCGCTCCGGGCGACCGACTCCTTGAAGTCGTTCTCCTTGACCACCAGCTGGCTGATGACGAGCCCGATCGCGGTCGGGATCATCATCCAGGTCACGTACTTCAGGATCGTGGAGATGCCGCTGCGCAGCTCGGACTGGACGAGGGTGAAGCGGGACGCCTCCTCCGCCAGCTGGGCGGCGTACGCCTCGCGCCCGACCTTGGTCGCGGTGAACGCCCCGCCGCCCGCGACGACGAAACTGCCCGACATCACCGGGTCGCCCGCGCGCTTGAGCACCGGGTCGGCCTCGCCGGTGAGGAGGGACTCGTCGATCTCCAGGTTGTCGGCCTCGCCGACCGTGCCGTCCACCACGACCTTGTCGCCCGGCCCCAGCTCGATCAGGTCGCCGAGCACGATCGCGGAGGTGGAGATCTCGCCGGCGGACCCGTCGCGCCGCACGGTGGGTTTCGCCTCGCCGATGACGGCGAGCCCGTCCAAGGTCTTCTTGGCCCGCCACTCCTGGACGATGCCGATGCCGGTGTTGGCGATGATGACGAAGCCGAAGAGGCTGTCCTGGATCGGCGCGACGGCCAGCATGATCACCCAGAGCACGCCGATGATCAGGTTGAACCGGGTGAGGACGTTGGCGCGGACGATCTCGGTGAGCGAGCGCGAGGAGCGGACGGGCACGTCGTTGACCTCGCCCCGCGCGACCCGCTCCGCCACCTCCGCGGTGGAGAGCCCGCGGGGGTCGTACGCGAGGGGAGCGGCCTCTTCGGAGGGGGAGCGATCGGGGGTCTGTCCCCCGGAGGAGTCGATTGCCCGCTGCGTCATGGTTCAGACGGTACGGGCGGAACGCCGGGTCAGCCCGTGAGACGGGGCTGTACAGGGGGAGGGGCGGCCCGCGCGGCGAAAGGGGGCGAGCCGGGCGGTGCGGTACGGGCGGTCAGCCGGCGGTGCCCGGTGCGGTAGGGGGAGCGGTCAGCCGGCGGTGCCCGGCGTGTCCGGCCCGTCGTCACCCGTCACGGCGGCCGCCGCGGCCGCGCGGAGAGCGGCGTGACGCTTGAGGGCCGCGTCGCGTCCGCGTACGTACCAGATGCCGATCAGGCCGAGTCCGGCTCCGGCGAGGCAGGTCCACACCCACCAGAGGTGGCCGTGGTCGTCGAACCAGCCGTAGAAGGGGAGCTGCACGAGGAAGAGGACGAACCAGAGGATCGTGCCGCCCGTGATGGTGGCGACGACGGGGCCCTCCAGGGGCTCGGGCGCCTCGTGCTTCGGTGTCCACTTCTCCATGGCCCCAGTCTATGGGCCACCCGGTCGGGTACGGAGACGCAGGCCGGTTGGCTGATAAGGAACCCATACATAAGTGCCCCGACCCCTTGTGGCACAAGGGTCTACGCGCGGAGATAGCGATCTTCGCCTTATGTATTCATACTTAATCCGTTCGGGAATGGCGCGATTTATTCGTGTAAAAGTCCAAAGACGGTCACCCTTCCCCCGCCCCCACTTGATCCAGGGCCTGCTTCTCGGCTCCTCCGTACGTCTGAGGTCATACATGTCCCGCTCGGCCACCGCAGAGGTCGACCCCAGCCCGCCGAAGAACGGGCTCGACCGGTATTTCAAGATCTCCGAGCGGGGTTCCACGGTCGCCCGTGAGATCCGCGGCGGATTCGCCACGTTCTTCGCGATGGCGTACATCATCGTGCTCAACCCGATCATCCTCGGCAGCGCCAAGGACATGTACGGGCACCAGCTCGACGGCGGCCAGCTGGTCACCGCCACCGTGCTGACCGCCGCGTTCACCACGCTGCTGATGGGCGTCATCGGCAACGTGCCGATCGCGCTCGCCGCCGGTCTCGGCGTCAACACCGTCGTCGCCCTCCAGCTCGCCCCGCGCATGAGCTGGGCGGACGCGATGGGCATGGTCGTCCTCGCGGGCATCGTGGTGATGCTGCTGGTCGCCACCGGGCTCCGGGAACGCGTGATGAACGCCGTGCCCACCTCGCTCCGCAAGGGCATCTCGATGGGTATCGGACTCTTCGTCCTGCTCGTCGGGCTGGTCGACTCCGGATTCGTCTCCCGCATCCCGGACATCGCCCAGACCACCGTCCCGCTCCAGCTCGGCAGCGGCGGTCACCTGCTCGGCTGGCCGGTCCTGATCTTCGTGCTGGGCGTGCTGCTCACCCTCGGGCTCATCGTCCGCAAGGTGCCGGGCGCCATCCTGATCTCGATCGTCGCCATGACGATCCTCGCGCTGATCATCAACGCGGCCGTGGACCTGCCGGCCGGCGCCTGGGGCCTCACCGTCCCGGAGTGGCCGGGCAACCCGGTCGCCTCGCCGGACTTCGGCCTGCTCGGCGACTTCAGTCTCTTCGGCGGATTCTCCAAGGTCGGGGTGCTCACCGGCATCCTCTTCGTCTTCACCGTGCTGCTGTCCTGCTTCTTCGACGCGATGGGCACCATCCTCGGCGTCGGCGACGAGGCGAAGCTGACCGACGCCAACGGCAACTTCCCCGGCATCAACAAGGTGCTGTTCGTCGACGGCATCGCGGTCGCCGCGGGCGGTGCGACCTCCTCCTCGGCCTCCACCTGCTTCGTGGAGTCCACCGCGGGTGTCGGTGAGGGCGCGCGTACCGGCCTCGCGAGCGTGGTCAGCGGACTGCTCTTCACGGTGGCGCTGTTCCTGACGCCGCTGGCGACCATGGTCCCCTCGCAGGCGGCCACCCCGGCGCTGGTGGCGGTCGGGTTCCTGATCGTCGCGAGCTCGGTCCGGGGCGTCGACTGGAGCGACTTCACCCTCGCCATCCCGGCGTTCCTCGCCATGGTGATGATGCCGTTCACCTACTCCATCACCAACGGCATCGGCATCGGCTTCATCGCGTTCAGCGCGATGCGGCTGGCGGCCGGCCGGGGCCGTGAGGTGCCGGTGGCCATGTACGTGGTGTCGGCCGTGTTCGTCTTCTACTACGCGATGCCGGCCCTCGGCCTCACGTGATCCCCGGCGGTGGGCGGATCACCGGGCCGGGTCGGGTGACCCGGGCCGGGTGATCCGGTCCGCCGGTGCCTGCGGCCCCTGGGCCGCCACGGGTCCCTGTGCCGACGCGGGCCCCTGTTCGGCCTGGGGCCCGTAGAACTTCTCCGTCTCGTCGACCGCCGACTTGAAGCGTTCGTCGAAGTCGTCGCGAATGAGCGTCCGGACCACATAGTCCTGGACGCTCATTCCGCGTTTTGCGGCGTGCTGACGGAGCCGGTCGAGCAGCTCACCGTCGATCCGCAGGCTGAGTACTGTCGATCCCATGCCAAGCAGGGTCGCCGCCCCGGCGCGCTCAAGGTGTGACTTTCCGTGCTTGACTCACTCGTTCGAGTGAGCGTTTTCTCGCGCGTACCACCGATTGGTCTTTAGTTAAAGTAATGAGTTACGCTAAGGACCATGCCTGACCTGATCCACGACGGCGACAGTGCCGCCGCCGTGAGCTCCCTCCGCTCCGCCGTGATGCTGCTCGGCCGACGCCTCAAGCACCAGCGCGTCGACGAGTCGCTGAGCCCCACCGAGATGTCGGTGCTCAGCACCCTCGCCCGGTGCGGTTCGGCCACCCCCGGTGAGCTGGCCCGCAAGGAGCACGTCCAGCCCCCGTCGATGACCCGCATCGTCGCGTTGCTGGAGGCGAAGGGACTGGTCAGTCTCGAACCGCACCCCGACGACCGTCGCCAGAAGAAGGTCAGCCAGACCGAGCAGGCCGAGGCCATGCTCAGTGAGAGCCGTACCAAGCGGAACGCCTGGCTGGCCGGACTCGCCGAGGGCCTGGACGAGGACGAGTGGGAGAAGCTCAGGGTCGCCGCACCCGTGCTCGAGAAGCTTGCCCACCTGTGACGCCCCGGGCCGGCCGGACCACAGCCGCCGTGCCCGCCGTCGTTCCCTCGTCACCTGCCAGCAGTCACCCACGCCGAGGAGGCGAACCCTTTTGAGTACGGGATCCGGAGCAGACTCCGCCCCCGCACCGACCTCCACCCACGACAGCATGACCGGCGGGACCTTCTCGTCGCTGAAGATCCGCAATTACCGCCTGTTCGCCACGGGCGCCGTGATCTCCAACACCGGTACCTGGATGTCCCGCATCACGCAGGACTGGCTGGTCCTCAGCCTCACCGGGTCCGCCGCGGCCGTGGGTATCACCACGGCCCTCCAGTTTCTCCCGATGCTGCTCTTCGGCCTGTACGGCGGCGTGATCGCCGACCGCTTCCCGAAGCGCAAGCTCCTTCTCGTCAGCCAGGCCATGCTCGGCCTGTGCGGCGTGGCCCTGGCCTCCCTGACCCTCGCGGGCGTGGTGCAGGTCTGGCACGTCTATCTGATCGCGTTCCTGCTCGGCATGGTCACGGTCGTGGACAACCCGGCCCGCCAGTCGTTCGTGTCCGAGATGGTCGGCCCGAAGCAGCTCCGCAACGCCGTCAGCCTGAACTCCGCGAACTTCCAGTCCGCCCGGCTCATCGGCCCCGCCATCGCGGGTGTCCTGATCACCACGGTCGGCAGTGGCTGGGCCTTCATGTTCAACGGCCTGTCCTTCGTGGCACCCCTCGTCGGCCTGCTGATGATGCGGACGGGCGAACTCCACCAGACGGTGATCGTGCCCCGCGCCAAGGGCCAGCTCCGCGAGGGCCTGCGGTACGTGAAGGGGCGCCCGGAGCTGATCTGGCCCATCGCCCTGGTGGGCTTCGTCGGGACCTTCGGATTCAACTTCCCGATCTGGCTCACCGCCTACGCCGACGAGATCTTCCACGGCGGTGCGGGCCTGTACTCCTTCTTCAACATCCTGATGGCCGTCGGCTCCCTCATAGGGGCCCTGCTGGCAGCCCGGCGCCGCTCCTCGCGGCTGAGGATGGTCGTCGCGGCGGGCACCCTCTTCGGGCTGCTGGAGGTCGCGGCCTCGCTCTCGCCGGCCGTCTGGATCTTCGCGATCCTGCTGGTGCCGATCGGGATGCTCGGCATGACGACCAACATCAGCGCCAACACCAGCGTCCAGATGGCCGCCGACCCGGCCATGCGCGGCCGGGTGATGAGCCTCTACATGATGGTCTTCGCCGGCGGTACGCCGGTGGGAGCCCCGATCGTCGGCTGGATCAGCGACACCTACGGCCCCCGCGTCGGCTTCGCGGTCGGCGGCGGCATATCACTGCTCGCGGCGCTGACCATCGGCTTCATGCTGGCCCGAGTCGGGGGCCTGAGGCTGAAGGTGGACCTCCGCCCGGGGCGCCCTCACGTCCGCTTCGTCCCGCGCGAGCAACTGGCGACGGCGGCGTAGATCGAGCGATCGCTGACACCGTTCCGCCCTCCTTCCCGCGCGCGGGGGAAGGAGGGCGGAACGGCTTTCCGTGGGCTCCGGCCCCGGCGGAGCCGCCCCGGGGCGGCTCCTGCGCCGGGCAGCCACGCGGTACGACGCTCCGTACGGGCTCCCGGGCACGTGGGCAACTGCGAGACTCGCCCGCATGAGCAGAAGGAAGGACCCCGTCGTCACCCAGCGCCTCTTCGCCGCCGTCCTGCCGCCCGCCCCCGCCGTGGAGGAGCTGCGTACGGCCGTCGCCCCGTTGCGCGTGCTGCCCGGGGCGCGGAGCCTGCGGTGGACCGGGGTGGAGGGGTGGCACTTCACGCTCGCCTTCCTCGGGGAGGTGGACGAGGCACTGCTGCCGGAGCTGTACGGGCGGCTGGAGCGCGCCGCCCACCGGAGCGAGCCGTTCCCGCTCCGGGTGCACGGCGGCGGCCGGTTCGACGGGCGGGTGCTGTGGGCCGGGGCGGCGGGCGGGCTGGACGCGCTGCGGCTGCTGGCGGAACGCGCCCACGCCGCCGCCCGCAGGGCGGGTGTCCCGATGGAGGACCACCGCCGCTACAGCCCCCACCTCACGCTCGCGCGCAGCCGCACGGACGTGGACCTGCACCCGTTCACGGCCGCGCTCGAGGGGTTCGAGGGGACGGCCTGGGAGGCGGACTCGCTGAGCCTGGTCCGCAGCAACCTGCCGGTCTCCGGTGTTCCCGGGGAGCAGCCGCGCTACGAGGTGGTGCGGGCCTGGCCGTTGGGGCGGTGACGGCGGCGGCTGCCGGTGCTCCGGCTCCGGGCGCGGCCGGCTGCCGGGGCGGGTGACGGGGGAGACGGGTGGGGCGGTTAACCTCGTCGGGTGGATCCGAAGACCAGAAACCGCATCATGGCCACCGTTCTCGTGCTGATGTTCGTCGTCGTCGCCGTGGCGGCGGCCGTGGGCAACTGACGACACCGGGCACCCCGTCCCCCCGACGGCCGACCGCCCGCCGGGGAGACGTTCAGGAGTGCCTGAGCCCGCTCTACCAGGCGAAGCTCTCCGGGGACGGGCCCGGGCCGGGGAAGATCTCCTCCAGCGAGGCCAGCACCTCCTCGGACAGCTCCAGCTCCACCGCGCGCAGCGCGGAGTCGAGCTGCTCGCGCGTGCGCGGACCCGAGATCGGGCCGGTGATGCCCGGACGGGTCAGCAGCCACGCCAGGCCGACCTCGCCGGGCTCCAGACCGTGCTTGTCGAGCAGGTCCTCGTACGCCTGGATCTGGGCGCGCACCTTCGGGTCCGCGAGACCCTCGGCGGAGCGGCCGCTGGTGGACCGGGCGCCGCCGCCCTCGCGCTCCTTGCGGAGCGCGCCGCCGAGCAGCCCGCCCTGGAGCGGCGACCAGGGGATGACCCCGAGGCCGTACTCCTGGGCGGCCGGGATGACCTCCATCTCGGCGTCGCGGGCCATCAGGTTGTACAGGCACTGCTCGCTGACCAGGCCGAACGAGCCGAGGCGCTTGGCCGTCTCGTTGGCCTGGGCGATCTTGTAGCCGGCGAAGTTGGACGAGCCCGCGTACAGGATCTTGCCCTGCTGGATCAGTACGTCGATGGCCTGCCAGATCTCCTCGGCCGGGGTGGACCGGTCGACGTGGTGGAACTGGTACAGGTCGATGTGGTCCGTCTGGAGACGCTTGAGGCTGGCGTCCACGGCACGGCGGATGTTGAGCGCCGAGAGCCTGTCGTGGTTGGGCCACGCCTCGCCGTCCGGGCCCATGTTGCCGTAGACCTTGGTCGCGAGGACGACCTTGTCGCGGCGGTCGCCGCCCTGCGCGAACCAGGTGCCGAGGATCTCCTCGGTGCGGCCCTTGTTCTCGCCCCACCCGTAGACGTTCGCGGTGTCGAAGAAGTTGACGCCCGCGTCCAGTGCGGCGTCCATGAGCGTGTGGCTGTCGGATTCGTTGGTCTGCGGGCCGAAGTTCATCGTCCCGAGAACGAGGCGGCTGACCTTGAGGCCCGTGCGTCCGAGCTGCGTGTACTTCATGATTCCCCACCCAACTCCTTCGAGTGCGCTCGAAGCAAGGGGGCCCGGCCATTCAGGCGGGCTTGCCCGCGAACCGGTCGAGCGCCGCCAGTTCGGCGCGGGAGGTGTCGGCGCCGCCCAGGTGTCCGGCGTCCGCGATGACGGTCAGTTCCGCGTCCGGCCAGGCGCGGGCCAGCTCCCACGCGGTGGTCAGCGGGGCACCGAGGTCGAAGCGGCCGTGGATCAGCGCCCCCGGGATGCCCGCGAGCCGTCCCGCGTCCCGGATCAGCTGCCCGTCCTCCAGCCAGGCGGCGTGCGCGAAGTAGTGCGAGCAGATCCGGACGAACGCCAGCCGGTCCAGGGAGGGCCTGCTGGTGTACGCGGGCGGCATCCCCTCCGCCGACAGCACCGCGTCCTCCCAGACGCACCAGTCGGCCGTCGCCCGCTCCCGTACGCCGGGGTCGGCGCTCTCCGTCCGCCGGGCGTACGCCGCGACCAGCGCGGCGGCCGACGGGCGGGGGTCCGTCACCTCCGGGACGCCCGCGCGGAAGCGGTCCCAGGCCTCGGGGAAGATCTGGCCGGCGCCCCGGTAGAGCCAGTCGATCTCGCTGGGGCGGGTCGTGGTGACGCCCGACAGCACGAGCTCCGTGACGCGCTCCGGGTGCGTCTCGGCGTACGCGAGGGAGAGCGTCGACCCCCAGGACCAGCCGAACAGCAGCCACGCCCCGATGCCGAGGTGGGTGCGGAGCTTCTCCATGTCGGCGATCAGGTGGGCGGTGGTGTTGCGCCCCATCGCGGTCTCCGGGTCGGCGGCGTGCGGGGTGGAGCGCCCGCAGCCGCGCTGGTCGAAGAGGACCACCCGGTACAGCTCGGGGTCGAAGTACCGCCGCGGCCAGGGCTTGCAGCCGGAGCCGGGGCCGCCGTGCACGACGAGCGCCGGCTTCCCCGCCGGGTTGCCGCACACCTCCCAGTACACGAGGTCGCCGTCGCCGACGTCGAGCATGCCGTGGTCGTACGGCTCGACGGGCGGGTAACTCGCGTCGGGGTCGCGGTACATACGGCTCCTTCTCGCGGCTGAGGGGAAACGATCAGCCTACGGGGCCGCCCCACGTGTGCGGGCGCTGCTCAGGCGGACCCGGCCGTCTGCTCCGTCCGTCTCCCTGGATCTGCGCACGGCCGTCCACGGCGCGGTGTCGCTGCGCGTCAACCGGCCCGATCTGCGCCGGCCCCCGCTGGAGGACCAGGTGGCCCGGTTCCTGACGAAGCTGGTGGGCATCCCGCTCGCTCCGGAGTGACAGGGGCGCCCCGGGCGTACGCTCAAAGGCGTGAACGCCGTGCCCAGGAACCTCGCCGTACTCGCCGACGCCCTCGCCCAGGCCGGCCCGGAGGGCCGGGGCGCGCTCTGGCAACTCGCCGAGCAGGGAAGGGAACTGGACGCCAACCTGGTGCGGCTGCCGCCGGGCGCCGAGGTCGGCGAGCACCAGGAGGACACCCTCGACGTGCTCCTCGTCGTCCTCGCGGGCAGCGGCCTGATCGTCACCGGGGAGACCGCGCTGCCGCTCGCCCCGACCACGGTCACCTGGCTGCCCCGCACCTCCCGCCGCTCCGTCGCGGCCGGGCCGGAGGGCCTCGCCTATCTCACCGTCCACCGCCGCCGTCCCGGCCTGACGATCGCCTCCGCACCGCCCGGGGCACGGGTGCGGGAGGCCGGGGGCGGCGAGGCGCCGTGCGCGCTGGACCGGGTCTGCCCGGAGTGCGGCAGGCTCACGGAGGGGCGGGCGCCGAAGTTCTGCGCGGAGTGCGGGGGACGGCTCGGCGGACGGTGAGCAGCAACCGGGTCGCGTCCCGGTGGAGCGCTCAGGAGTCCTCGCACTCGGTCAGCTTCGGCCGGTTCGGCGCCGACTCGTTCGCCATCAGCTTCGACAGATGCTTGGTGTACAGGTCCTCCCACTCCTGACCGTTCACGATCGCCCGCAACGCGTCGCACACCTCCTTCTTCAGCTCGGGTTCGCCCGGCACCATCGCCACGCCGTACCCCTCGGCGCCGCCCGCGTTGCTGATCTGCTCCAGCTTGTCCGGGTCCTGCCCGACGTACCCGGCGAGGATGATGTCGTCGGTGGACACGGCGGAGATCCCGCTCTTGTCGTCCAGCAGGTAGTCCACGCACAGCTGGTACGAACTCTGCCGCTTCGTCAGGTTGTACCCGGCGTCGGTCAGCCACTTCTCGTACGTGGAGCCGCGCACCGTACAGATCTGGGCGTTGTCGCCGATCAGTTCGGCCGCGTCGGTGTACGCGTGCTCGACGTCCTTGCGTACGAGGAAGCTGCGCAGCGCCGTGTAGTACGGCCCCGCGAAGACGATGCCCTGCTGCTTGCGTTCCGGGGTGATGCTGTAGCTCGCTATCACCAGATCGACACGCCCCGCCGAGAGCATCGACGCCCGGTTCTCGCTGTTCACCGGCACGAAGCGGATGTCCTTCGCCCCGTAGCCCATGCGCTTCGCGATCCGGGTGGCGAGGTCTATGTCGTACCCGGCGTAGGAACCGTCCGTCTGCCGCTGGCTCAGTCCGGGCTGGTCCTCCTTGACCCCGATCTTCAGCTCGGCGTGCGCCTTCTTGTACGTGGGTGCGGTCGCGGTCGCCTTCTGCCAGGTCAGCCAGCCGCCGCCGGCCAGCAGCACCGCGCACCCGAGCGCCGCAGCGGCGAGCACGGCCCGCCGACGCGGCCGACCACCGCCCGATGCCGGTCCCTTGCCGCCGTTGCCGCCGCCGTCGTCGTCTCCCGCACCGGCGTTCCCCTCTCCGGCCGGGAGCCGGGAGCCCTCGTTCCGGCGGTGCGTCGGCGGGTCGAGCGCCGGAGGGTCACTGGTGACCGCCATCAGCATCGCCTCGGTCTCCCGGGCGGTCGGCCGCTCCAGCGGGTCCTTCCGGAGCAGCGCCCCGATCACGGGGGCGAGCGGCCCCGCGTGCACCATCGCGGGCAGCGGCTGTTCGTACACGGCGATGAAGATCTCGTACGAACTGAGGCCCCGGAAGGGCGCGTGGCCCTCGACCATCTCGAACAGCGTCACCCCCAGCGACCACAGGTCGGACGCGGGGGTACCCGGCTTCGGCAGCGCCTCGCCGCCCCGGTGGACCAGCTCCGGCGCCAGGTACTTCGGCGTGCCGATGATCTCCTGCGACTTGGTCAGCTGGACCGCGCCCTCGAATGTGGCGATGCCGAAGTCCATGAGCAGCGCACGGCCGTTGGGCCGAAAGAGGACGTTGTGCGGCTTGACGTCCCGGTGCAGTACTCCCGCCTCGTGCACCGCGCACAGCCCGCGCAGCACCTGAAGGGCGATACGGGCGGCCTGCGCCACCGGCAGTCGGCGCTGCTCGCGCAACAGATCGGCCAGAGAACGCGCGTTGAGCAGCTCCATCACGATCCAGACCTGGTTGCCGGCCTCGATCACGTCGTGCACGGCCACGACGTTCTGGTGTCCGATCCGGGCGATGGCCTGCGCCTCGCGCCGCGCGCGCTCGACCCACTGCGCCTGCGTCTCCGGTTCCACCGCACCCCGGTAGAGCAGCCCCTTGACCGCCACCCGCCGCCCGAGGCGCCGGTCCAGCGCCTCCCAGACGACGCCCATACCGCCCCGGCCCAGCTGGCGTTGGAGTTCGTAGCGGTCGGCGATCACCATGTGCGGGTGGAGTTCGGGCTCGGTGCCGTGCGTGTCCTGGCGGAGCGGGGACTCGTCTCCGAGGTGCTCGGGCGCGTCTCCGAGGTGCTCGGGCGCGTCTCCGAGGAGCTCGGGCGCGTCTCCGAGGAGCTCCGGGCCGGTCAGGTCGCCGACGGACTCGTCCTCGAAGCCCGTTTCCGGCTCGTCGGCCGTTCCCTCGCTGCGCATGCCACCCCCTGAGCACTACATGGAAGCAACAGGGTAGACGGTCCGTCAGTGCCGAAACGGGTCACCGGACTTGCGGTTATGTCACGCTTCGGAAGGCGGCTGGACGGGGAGTGCGGGAGTGTGGGCCCCCTCCTCTCCTCCGGCGCCACTTGGCTTTCACTCCTCCTTCTGCTTGTCCCGTAGCTCCTGCTGCCGCTCCAGGGTGTCTTCGAGGCGGGCGGTGTCCTCCCCGGTCCACCCGGGTGGCCGAGTCACGGCGGCCCATCCCGCGACCGGGAGGGTGCCGAACCGGTGCCCGTATCCCACCGGTACGGAGTCGGCCGCCGCGAGGTCGCAGGTCACCTGCCAGAACGTGACGAACGGGTACCAGCGCATCCCGGGGGAGACGTCCGGCGCCTTCGGGCCCACCAGCCACTGCGGTCGAGACGTCAGCAGATCGGGGGACCACCACGTCACGGGGTCCGACCCGTTCTGGAGGTACACGACCCGGGGCGCGTCCCAGACGGCACCCGCCGGCCTGCCGAAGTCGTCCTCGCGGCGGGCGTACCGCACGGTGCGGCCGTCCTGGTAGACCGGCAGCCAGAGCGGAGTGCCCCGGTCGCGGGCCTTGCCGAGCCGCTCCCACATCGGGTTCCGCAGGGTCGGCCCGACCAGCAGCGCGCCGTCGCTGCGGGCGGTCATCCTCGCGAGCTCACCGTCGAACGCCCCCTCGGTGGCGTACGAACCGAGGGACTCGCCGGACACCAGCAACCGCGGGCGTTCACCGGCGGGCAGCGCGGACCAGTGCGCGTACACGGCGTCGAAGAGCGCGGAACCGGCCACGGCGGCCTCGCTCTCGGTCAGGAACGAGAGCCAGCTCGGCAGGTACGAGTACTGGAGGGCGACCGCCGCACTGTCCCCGCCGTACATGTACTCCAGCGGCTTGGCGAGGCTCTCGTTGACCCAGCCGCTGCCCGTCGTACCGAACACCACCAGCACCTTCCGGCGGAAGGCGCCCGTCCGCTCCAGCTCCTGCACGGCGAGATCCGCGCGGCCCCGCAGGGTCGCCGAGGACTCCAGACCGACGTACACCCGCACCGGATCCTTCGCCGGATCGCCGGTGAACGCGGAGATCTCCGCCCGGGTGGACGCGTTACCGACGAAGTCCCGGCCGTTCTTCCCCAGTGAGGACCAGCTCTCCAGCGAGGACGGGCTGCCCGAGAGCGTCGGCAGCAGGGGGCGGGCGATCCCCTTGCTGGTCGACCCGTTCGTCAGCGACGCGCTGCTCTCCACCAGGTTCACCAGCCCGCGCAGCAGGAAGCCCTGGACGGCCCCCACCACCACGACGACCGCCACCGCCGCCGCCACCATCAGCGCCCACGGGCGCGGCACCAGCCGCTCCAGCGGGCGCGCCAGCGTCCGCGTGCCCAGCCGGACGGACCGGGCCAGCACGACGAGCAGCCCGCAGAGCAACAGCGCCACGAAGGGCACCAGCGTCCACTGCCACCACACCACCCCCGGCTCCATGTCGACCGCCCGCCGCGCGTCGCCCTGCCAGTGCACACTGCGCACGGTCACCGCGACGACGGCCGCGACCCCCAGCGGTACGAGCATCAGCCACGCCCACCGGCGCGTCGCCCCGCCAGGCCGCGCCCCGCAGCGCCGCGCGAACCATCCCAGGACCGCCCCCACGCCGTAACCGGCCGCCGCGGTGACCCCGGCCGCCAGCGACTGGACCAGCCAGGAGCGGGGGATGAGCGAGGGCGTGAACGAGGCGACGTAGAAGAGGACCGCCACGACCACCCCCGCCCAGCCGGGCCGACGCCGTACCACCGGGCGCCGGACGAGCCGGGCGGCCGTCTCGGGCTGCCCCTGCTCCCGGGTCGATCCGCCACTTTCGGTCATGGGGGCCTCCCGGTCGCCTCGGCCGCACTCACCCGGCCGCTCCAGAGGCACGCTAGGCGGAACGCCACGCCACCGGACGGCGACACCCTGTGACGGAGTCGATCCGTGGTGGCCGGGGGCGCCGCGCCGTTCACGAGTTGCCCGGACCGGGGGCGGCGCCGAAAGTGGACCCCACATGGGGGAGAGCGGGCCTCACGTGGGGAGAGAGTGGACCCCACATGGGGAGAGAGTGGGCCTCACGTGGGGAGAGAGCGGGCAGAGGGAGACGGCATGGCTGAGGGGCGGCGGCTTCCCCTGAACGGCGCGATCGCGCTGACCATCGCCATCCTGGTCGCCACCAACCTCGTCAACCACGTCTTCCTCCACGGCTGGGGCCTGGTCGTCTCCCTGGTCGTCACCCCGGTCCTGCTCGCCGTGTGGAAGTGGTCCGGCGGTACCTGGCCCGAGGCCGGTCTCGGCCGGGGCACCTGGGCGAAGGGCGCCCGCTGGGCCGCCGTACTGATCGGCCTGGTCGGACTCGTCTACCTGGTCGGCGCGCTGCTCCCCGCCACCCGCGACCTCTTCGAGGACCAGCGCAACAGCGGCCTCTCCGGCGCCGAGGTCGCCTACCGCATGCTGATCCAGGTCCCCGTCGGCACCGTGCTGCTGGAGGAGGTCGCGTTCCGCGGGGTGCTGTACGGGCTCCTCGTACGCGCCCGGGGAACGGTCACCGCCACCGTCGTCTCGTCCGTCCTCTTCGGGATGTGGCACATCCTCCCCTCGCTCCACCTGGCCAGCGACAAACCCGCGCTCTCCGGCCTCTTCGGCACCTCCTCCGCCGGAACCGTGCTCGCGGCGGTCGTCGCCGACATCGGAGCGGTGCTGTTCACCGGGGCCTCCGGCGTCCTCTTCTGCGAGCTGCGCCGCCGCAGCGGCAGCCTGCTCCCCCCGATGGGCCTGCACTGGGCGACCAACGCGCTGGGGTACCTGACCGGGTTCCTCCTGCGGTAACGCCGTTGCGGCGGCTCCGCGCGTCCGGGTACGTTCCTCCGGCCCCGCATCCCCCGCACGCCCCGTTCGACGGAGACCACCCTTGCCGCTGCGCATCACCCCGCTCGCCGAGCCGGAGCACGGATCTTCCGCCCACCGCTCGTCCTCCCACCGTCTCGTCTGGCTGGCGGAGGAGGTGCCCGGCGGCGGTACCGGCCCGGCGGCCGTCGATCCCCCCGCGTACCCGGTGGGGACGGTGTACCTGCGGGTCTTCGCCGCCCCCGGGCGGGACCACCTCGCCGAACTGGACATCGCCGTGCACCCGGCCGCCCGCCGCACCGGCGTCGGGACCCGCCTCCTGGAGGCGGCCCTCGCGGGTGCCCGGGCCGAGGGCCGCCGCACGGTGACGGCCCAGGTGGCGAGGGCGGACGGAACCGACGGGGAGAGCGGCACCGCGTTCCTGACGGCCCGTGGCTTCCGGGTGGTCCTCACCCTGACCTTCGCCCGCCTGGCGACCGCCGACACCGACCCGGCCGCCCTCGCCGCCCTCGCAGCCGAACCGCATCCCGGCTACCGGCTGACCTCGTGGAGCGGCACCGTCCCCGACGACCTGGCCGAGACGTTCGCCGGCTCGCGGCGGGCGATGGACGACATGCCGATGGACGAGATGGACCACGGCGCCGACGTCTGGGACGTGGACCGGGTACGGGCCGCCGCCCGCGCCGTCGAGCAGCGCGGCGAACTGCTGCACACGGTCGCGGCCGTCGACGAGGCGGACGGCACGATCGTCGGCTTCACCGAACTGGTCGTCCCCGGCGACGGCGAGGGCGACGGCCTGCACTACGGCACCGGAGTCCTGCCCGCCCACCGCGGCCACGGCCTGGCGCGCTGGATGAAGGCCGAGTCGATCCGTACCGCCCTGACCACCCACCCCGCCCTCACCGGCCTGATCACGGACACGGCGGACAGCAACGCCCCGATGCGCGCGGTGAACGACGCGCTCGGCTACGTGCCTACGCACCGGTCGGTGTTCCTCCAGTGCGAGTTGGAGGAGGAGTCGGCTGACGCGGCCGGCCTGTACGTGGTGAACTGAGCCCGCGCGTGCGGGGATGGTTCCCTGCGCCTCGCCATGGACCAGGCCGACAGGTGCTCCCCGCGGGGATGGTGCGTTCCGCTCCGGCGCCCGAGGATGGCCCCATGACGACGAAGCCGATCATCACGCTCGTACAGGGCGACATCACCGAACAGCACGCCGATGTCATCGTGAACGCCGCCAACTCCTCGCTTCTGGGCGGGGGTGGGGTGGACGGTGCCATTCATCGCAAGGGTGGCCCGGAGATCCTGGACGCCTGTCGTGATCTGCGTGCCTCGCGTTACGGCAAGGGGCTGCCCACCGGGCAGGCGGTGGCCACGACTGCCGGGCGGTTGTGGGCGAAGCACGTGATCCACACCGTCGGCCCGGTCTGGTCGCGGGAGGAGGACCGTTCCGGGCTGCTGGTGTCCTGCTATCGCGAGTCCCTCGGGGTGGCCGCCGAACTGGGCGCGCACTCCGTGGCGTTCCCGGCGATCTCGACCGGGATCTACGGCTGGCCGATGGACGACGGCGCTCGTCTCGCCCTGCGCACGGTCGGCGAGGAGACCCGACTCCCGGTTGCCGAGGTGCGGTTCGTCCTCTTCGACGAGGACGCGTACGCGTGCTTCGAGCGGGCGCTCGCGGAGTGGGAGCACTCGTCGTAGGACCGGCGCGCCGGGGAGGGTGGCGGGAACCGGCACCCCCGATGGGCGGTACCCAGGTGGGCCCACTCCGTGCCCCCACCTGCGGAGTGAGGGATTCGGCGGCGGGTGTGCGGCGGCGCGTGGGGGCCTCGCTGGTCCTGGCCGGTGCCACCATCGGCGTCCTCTCCCGCCGCCCCTCGTCCCCCGAGGCACGGTCCGCGCCGCCACCTCGGTTCGGGCGTGACCACGGGGCGGCCCCGCGGCGCCCCCGGGCCGTCCGCGAGTACGACGCCACGTCAACACCCACCGGGCAGGCGACTCCGCGCAGTTGACCGGCTGTCCCCTGCCGGGGACGCGCGCTATCGGGTCACCGCCGCTCGCCGCCGCAGGACCGCCGCGTCGGCGGCCACGGTGGCGGCGACGGCCAGGCCCATGCCGAGTACCGCGCCGCCCAGGTCCAGGGCCGGACCGGCGAAGCCGAGCGCGAGGACCACGAGGGCACCGGCCACGACGACCACGGTGTGTTCCACGCCGCCGGTACCGGTCATATGGTGCAGGGCGCCGAGCAGGACGAGGACGACGGCGACCGGTACGGCCACGGCCAGCGAGGCGGTCCGCTCGGACAGGTGCGCGTGGTGCTCGGTGGCGTCCACGGCCGCTTCGAGTCCGGCGCCGAGGGCGGCCAGCGAGGCGAAGACGCCGTAGTGGGCGTATCCCCAGGTCAGGGCGGATCGCAGGGTGGGCAGGCCGATCTCGCCGCCGGTGAAGTACATCCACCACAGGCCGAAGACCAGCAGCAGGCCGCCGATCGCGATCAGCAGGACGGGGGCCGACAGGCCGTGGTCGGACACGGCGGACTGGACCGCCGCGAGCGAGGCGAGGATGACCTCGCCGAGCACGATGATGGTGAACAGTCCGTACCGCTCGGCGATGTGCTCCGGGTGCCAACTGGTGGTGTTGCCGCCGGACTCGGCCCACGCGGGTACGGCGAGTTCGAGCAGTACGAGCAGCACGAACGTGACCGTCTGCCATTCGTCCGGGACCGCCAGCCTGGCCACCCAGCCGATCTGCGCCACGCCGATGCCCGTCGCGTACCGGAGCGCGCACCGGCGGCCCTCCGGGTGCTGCGACGCGGCCCGGAGCCACTGCGCGATCATGGCGACGCGCATGATGACGTAGCCGATGACGACGACCGTGAAGTCCCCGTCCTGGAAGGCGGCGGGCACCCCGGCGGCGAGCACCAGGACGCCCGCCATCTGGAGCAGGGTCACCAGCCGGTACGGCACGTCGTCGGTGTCGTACGCGGAGGCGAACCAGGTGAAGTTCATCCAGGCCCACCAGATGGCGAAGAACACCGCCGCGTAACCGGTCAGCCCGGCACCCACGTGGTTCTCGGCCAGAGCGTGGTGGAGCTGCGAGGCGGCCTGCGAGACCGCGACCACGAAGGTCAGGTCGAAGAGCAGTTCCAGCGGTGTCGACGCCCGGTGCTGCTCCCCGGGGTCCCGTGCCCGCATCGTCCGCAGCAGGGGGACCGTACGCTCAGCCATTTTCCGTCCTTACGCCGCGCGTGTGCCGTGTGACCTGCGCTGTGTACCGGGTGCCCGCACGACTCGTGCCGTGCGGGCTTTCGGGTTCATCCTCGCCCGGCGGGCCCGCGATCCCTTCACGGGGCGCGGGCCGCTCCCCGCGAGGGTGCGGGGAGCGGCGGTCCGAGGTGCAGGCGGGCAGGAGTGCGGCGGGGCGCGGGGCAGGGTTCGCCCCGCGCCAACACGCTTTAGTCCAACCAGCTTCCGAGGCCCCGGGTGATCCCCGAGACGATCTCCGTACCACCCTCGACGAGCTTGCCGACGAGGGGGGACGTCTCCTCGACGACCGCTCCGGCGGCCTTACCGATGCCACCTGCGACGAAGGCCAGGTTGCTCTTGCGCCAGGTGTTGATGAACTCGTCGCTGTGCCAGCCGTGGGCGAATCCGCTGATGGCGACGGCCGTCCCGTCGGCCAGCAGCGAGGCGCCGGCGAAGATACCGGCGAAGGCCTCCGCGCCACCCGCGACCAGCCACACCTCCGGACCGAGGAGCGTCGTGACGGCGCCGGCGGTCACGCACAGGCCGGCACCCACGCTCATCGCGGCACTGAAGCTCTCCAGAGCCTCGACGTACTCGTCCGCGGTCTGCGGATCGCCGCTGCCTCCCTCTTCGCCCCCTTCGAGCGTGTCGTTGGAGGACACGTTGATCACGTCGACCTTGTTGTCGCGGATGTAGACCGCGGACTGGACCGACTGCCGCCCGCTCGCGGCCAACTCCGCCTGGCGCTTCTTGACGGCGGCGGTGAGGGCGTCGTGCGCGGCGTTCGCGGCCGCGTCGGCGTCCTGGCCCGCCTGGGCGGCGGAGGTACGGGCGTTGGCAGCCGATCCCTGCGCGGACGCGGCCGAGGACACCGCGCTGCGGGCCGCGGTGGACGCCTTGTTGGCCGAGTAGTTCGCGGTCCGGGCCGCGGAGCGCGCGGCGGCGGCGGCGGACGCCGCCCTGTCGGCCGCGGCCTGGGCGTTCTGTGCCGACTGCTCGGCGGCGTCGGCCTTGTCGTTCGCTTCCTTGGCGGACGTGGCGGCGTTGGTGGCGGACTGGGCCGCCTGCGTCTTGTACTTCGCGGCGTCCGCGGCCGCGTTCCGGGCCGTCGCCGCGGCCTGCTGCGCGAGCGCGGCCTTCTGCTGCGCCAGGTGGGCGACCTTCGCGGCGGCGGCGATGGCGCCCTGCATGGCGGCGATGTGGGCGGCCGAGTCGTGGTCGAGCTGCGCGCACCGGTGCTGCACCGTGGCCAGGAAGTGCCGGCGTATCCACGCCGGACCCTCCATGGCCGCCTGGGCATAGGCGTTGGTATAGGGGCCCACCGAGCCGAGCAGGGTGGCCGTGGCGAGGTCGTCGTCCTTCATCTGGGCGGCGCTGAAGTGTTCGTTGAAGAAGTCGAACAGGTCCTGGGGCGTGTTGGCCTCCATGGCGTCGCTGGCGGCCTTGGCGACGCTCGGACCCGGCTCGGTACCCAGGACGCGCGCGGCGGCGAGGATGTTGTCCGCGTAGCCGGCCTCCATGATGCCCGTGGTGAGGAACGTGGCAGCCGCGCCCGTCTCGTCGCTCTCCAGGACCGTGGCCGCGGCATCGCTGAGCGCCACGGTGCCGACCTGCGCCACGGCCAGAACCGCTTCACGGTCGTCCTGGTCCTCGGCCAGTTTCCGGCTCACGTCGATCCAGGTGTGGACGTCGGCGTCCCCACCGCTCAGCGCGAAGCGTGCGGCGGCGCGCGACCAGGAGCCGTTGGTGTTCATGACGGCGATGGCCGCCCGGTTTCCGAGAGCGGTGGCCTGGGGCAGGTCGCCCGAGCTCAGAGCCGCCTCGGCCTGGGTGATGAGATCCCGGGTCGCCGCGGAGACCTGCTGCTGTTGCGTCGCACGCGCGCGCATGTCCGCCAGCTGGGCGGCTTCGATCTCGGTGAGCCGAGCGCATTCGGCCATCGCCTGGACCCGTTCGCGGTCGAGTGCGTCCGACTCGGCTTCCCGCGCCGCGGCCTCCACCGCGATGGCCTGGTTGACGGCGTCGGTGGCGGCGTTCGCGGCGGTGGTGGCCGCGGTGGCGTAGATCGAGGACTTGTTGGCGTAGTCGAGGGCCTGGCCGGCGTACTTGGCGGACAGGTCGGCGGCGTCGGCGGCGGCGTCCGCGTGGTCCGCCGCCTTGTTCGCGGCGTCCCGGGCGGTGCGGGCGGCGGACGCCGCGGCGTTGGCGAGCGACTGCGACTTCTCGGCGGCACCGGTGGCGATGGCGGCGTTGCTGTTGGCGATCTGCGCCTGCTGCTGGGCCTCTGCGGCCTCGGCCTTGGCGACGCCGGAGGCGGCGGAGGCCGCCTGGGCGGAGGCGGTCGCCGCTGCGGCTGCCTGAGTCGCGGCACCCGCCGCGGCCTTGCCCGCGTTGGCCGCTATGTCCGCGGCGTCCGCCGCCTTCGAGGCGACGGCCGCCGTGGTGCGTGCGCTGGTGGCCGTGTTGCGGGCCTTGACCGCCGCGGCCTTGGCCTCCGCGGCACGGGAAGCGTCCTTGGAAGCGAGGACCGCGAAGTTGTACGCGTCGGCCGCGGCCGAGCCGGCGACGGCCGCCGCGTGACTCGCGGCCACCGCCGCGTTGGATGCCCGGCGGGAAGCGGTGATCGCGGCGTGGGAGGCGCGGATGGCGACCCGGGAGGCGTCGGCGGCGCCCCGGGCGGCCTGTGCGGCCTTCTTCGCCGCGGTGCCGGCCCTGACGACGTCCTTCCCGGCGGCGGCGGCCTCGGTGGCCGCCGTCTGCGCGGCGGCCTTCGCCTTGTCAGCGGCCTTCACCGCACGGCCGGATGCCTCCACGGCCAGCTTCGACTGGCCGTTCGCGACGCTGCCCTCCTGCTGGGCCGTGCTCACCAGACCGGCGATGGTCGCGGCCTCCTGGTCCCGGGCACGCGCGATGTACTGGCCCGTGTCCAGGAACCACTCGATTTCCTCGGGGGTGCCGTCCATGGCCCGGCTCGCGTACTCGGCGAGCGAGGGGCCGGCTCCCACCGAGAGAGTGGCCGTGGTCAGGTACATGTCCTGGAGGCGGGCGGAGTACTGCCCCGTCGTCAGGAACGTCTCCATGGATTCCGCGGTGGCGGTGTCGAGGGCCTTACTGCCCGCCGCGGCCAGGGTCGTGCCGCCGGCGCCTATCAGCGAGGCGGTCGTGAGGGACAGGTCCTGCAGGTAGGGGGCCTTGTAGCCGCCCTCGAGGTACGCGGCGACGTCGTCGTCGGTGCCGTTGAGCGCGTTCGTTGCCGCGATGCCCATGAACGTGCCGGTGGAAGCCAGCGACGCGGCCACGGCGGTACGGTCGTCGGCCGCGGCCGCCTCGGCCAAACCGCCGGTGAGGAAGCTCTGGACGCTCGCGTCCGAGTCGGTCAGGGCGGTCTCGGCCGCCGCGCGCACGTTGGGCCCACCCAGCAGCCAGGCCCGCACGGCCTTGCCGCGGTCCGTGTCGGGCAGCGAGAGAAGAGGCGATTCCGCCGTCCCGTCGCCTTCGGCGGCGGTCGCGGCGAACGCGGCCGAGGGGTTGAGGACCAGGCTGGAGGTCACGACGCCGGCCGTGGTTCCGAGCAGGGCGCCGAGCAGTCGACGCCTGCTCCAATACGTAGTGTTCACGTGATCCTCCGGATCGGTGCGCGGCGGGCGCACAGCTGTGGCCGGCCGCGCGGATGGTGTCTGGGAACTGGGCAACACGGTTCTTCGGGCGGGCAGCGAGGAGCCCGCAGCCGAGATGTCGCCCGGACCGCGGTCCGGGCGGGCATGCGGTTCGCGGGGCCGGAAGGCAGGTCGGGGAGACGCGACCGGTTCCGGCACGGGGCCCCCTGGCCCGTCGGGGTCAGGTGCCGCGTCGGCGGCCGGTGTACGCCCCTCGCGACGCCCGGCACCTCTCGGCGGGCAGAGGGTGTGGACGAGGCGCCCGCCGGGGGTGGCGCGGTGCTCCGGAGCCGTGCCGGGAGTGCGCTGCCGAGTCCTCTTCCGCCTCGCACCCCCGTGCCGTCGGCGTGAGGGTCGCGTGACACCCGTAAGGGCGAGGTGTGCTCACCCGGCTTCGCTTCGCACGCAACCTCATAAGGCAATCCCCCGTCATGCCGCCCCCCGGCGGTCCGCGCTTAATTTCCTACACCATGGATTGGTGTGGACGCTCGGATTTTTTATGCGCCGGATCATGGAACATCCGAATCCGGGAATCGTCCATCGCGCAAAATGGGGCAGATAGAGAAACGTCGACACCCACTCGCGTGACCTGCGTCACACGGTGGTGGGAATGCGCGGCTCTCGGCCGGTTCTCGGCCGGTTTTCGGATTTCTTCCGGTCGGCGTTTCGGGCGCATCGCGTGTGACGAGGTCCGTCGCGGCGGCCTCGGGCGTGGGCCCGGAGGGGCGTGCACCCTGTCTGAACTGGTGTGATTCCGCGTCGGCGGGTGGCGGTCGTCGATCCGTTCCCGGTCGCCCCGGCCGTATCCCGGTGCTTGTCCGGCCCGGTTCCCGCAGTCCGGAGCGAAGCGGGACATTGCGGTTTGAATCGAGGTTAGACCTCGGGGGTTCCCTGGAAATGGCTGGATCGGTGCGGCGGACAAATCGTGCCGGAGCGAGCTCCCGCGATGCGGGAAAAAGTTCGGGTGAGGGTGCCGGTGATGGCGCGTCCGGTGCCGGAATGGCGACTTCCGAATCAATAGGCCCATTGAATTTCGGTGAACCGGAGGTGAATTAGAGGAGTATCCAGGATTTATCCGGGGGGAAACGGGTTCGAGATTGTGGTGAATACGCCTGGCGTGACCGGGGTGAAGGTGAACCGCGGAAGACTTCGGTCCGGAGGGGTGTCACGTCCGTCCCGGACGCCTCCTGCGCACCGTGGCGCGCGGGCGGCGGCGGCTCGTCGCGGGGTGGCCAAGCCGCGCGGGTGCGGGTGTCCGCCCTGTGCCTGGCGGCTGCCGGGGGTGGCTGGTTGTAGTGGGTGGATGGTGCGTCGGTGACCGACGGGGCGGTCGGACTGGGTAATCTCCCAAGAAATTCTTCGTACGCATGCGCGTCGAACGTTGACACGAAAGACTGGCGCGGTGATCTCTTCCGATGCCCTCGTGCCCGCTGCGGACATCCGTGCCCACTTCGTCGACCGGTTCAACTCGGTGCTGCGGCGACCCGGGATGTGGGGGGACGAGCCGGCCCTTCGGATGATGTGCGAGGACCTCCTCTTCGTGGAGGGCCGGCCGGGGGTGTGGCACCAGCAGCAGGCGGCCTGGGAGGTGTCCGGCGCCTGGTCGGCGACCGGGGCGAAGGGGGCCTTTGCCCGGCATCTGCACCCGGACGGCCCGGCGGACGCCGTGGCCTCTCTCTACGCGGAGTTCGCGCACCGGCAGGGGTGGCTGCGGGCGGTACGGGTGCTGGACGCGGGGGAGTACGCCCGGCTGCGCGCGACGGCGCCGGAGTGGGTGGGCCGGGAGGACCGGGGCTGGTCGGACGTGGCGGCCGAGTTCGGGCCGCCCTCGGTGCGGTTCGGCGGCTCCAGCCCCCGGTACGGCAAGACGCTCGGATACGTCACCGCCGATCCGGCCGACCCGATGGTCAGCTTCCACCTCTGGAACGGCACCCGGCCCGACGCCTTCTGCGACTGGACCGCCGAGCACGCGGAGCCGGTACTCCTCGCCGTGCGTGTCGGTGGGGCCGCCGCCTTCCGCAGGTCGTTCACCTACACGCCGGAGGGCGAGCGGCGACGCTCGTGCTACCGCGAGCTCTCCCGCCAACTGGATTGACGGGAAAGGCCGGTCGGTTCAGGAGTCGGCCGGTGGGGCCACCACGGCGCTCGCCAGCAGGGAGAGTTGGGCGCGCTGCTCGTCGGTGAGGTGCGAGGCCAGGGCGTGGATGCGGCGCTCGGCCTCGACGGTTGCCTCGCGGGCCAGTCGATGCCCCTGTTCGGTCAACGCGACCTGAACGGAACGTCGGTCGTGCGGCGAGGGTGAGCGGCGTACCAGCCCCCGGCGCTCCGCGCGGTCCACCAGGCCGGTCGCGGAGGACTTGTCGAGTCCCAGGTGCCCGGCGAGTTCCCGCATGCCCGGTTCGCGGTCGCGGAGTACGCCGAACATGCGCAACTGCACGATCGACAGGTCGTGCGCGGCCGCGACCTTTCCCAGTGCCGCCTGCACCGCGAAGCTCAGTTGCGCCAGCCCGTCCACGAGTCCCTGGTCGTCGGGGACCGGGGGCGCGGGGTGTGCGGAGGGGGGTGTGCCGGGGCTGCTCGGCCGGGGCGGGGTGGTGTGCGGCATGGGGCCATTGTATTTGACCTAGTACGTGGCACCAACTAATTTGGTTGGTGCCACGTACTAAAGGTGGGTGAGGGTGTGTCCCCGGCGCGGCACGTGCGCGGAACGAGTGCGGCGTGTGCGGGGGACGGCCGCCCGCTCGCCGAGATGCCCCGGCGGGAAGCCCGTGGAGGCCGAAGCGCCGCAACGGGAAGCCCGTGAAAGCCGAAGGAGTCGCCATGCGCGCCGCAGTCGTCCGCTCGTTCGACAGTCCGCCCCGCTACGAGGAGTTCCCGGCCCCGGTGCCGGGTGAGGGGCAGGTCCTCGTCGACGTCCTCGCCTCGGGGCTGCATCCCCGGGTGCGCTCCGGTGCCGACGGCACCCACTACACCAGCGGCGGGCGGCTGCCCATGGTCCCCGGCATCGACGGGGTGGGGCGACTGCCCGACGGCCGTCACGTCTACTTCGTCGCGCACGACGACGCGCCCGGCACCCTGGCCGAACGGGCCGTGCTCGACCCCCGCCGGTCCGTACCCCTCCCCGAGAACGCCGACCCGGTCACCATCGCCGCGGCGATGAACCCCGCGATGTCCTCGTGGGTGGCGCTGCGACGCCGGATCTCCTTCCGTGCCGGTCAGGGCGTGCTGATCCTCGGCGCGACCGGCAACGCCGGGCAGATGGCCGTCCAGGTCGCCCGCCGCCTCGGCGCCGGGGCGGTCGTCGCCGCCGGGCGGAACCCGGAGCGCCTGGAGCGGCTGACCGGCCTCGGCGCCACCCGGACCGTCTCGCTGGCCGGGGACCCCGCCGAGGCGGCGGACCGCCTCGGTGAGGTGGCGGCCGACGTGGACGTGGTCATCGACTACACCTGGGGCAGGCCCACCGAACTGGCGATCCCCGCGCTGCTCACCCGCCGCGCCGAACGCGGCGCACCTCTCGACTGGATACAGGTCGGCTCCACGGCCGGTCCGGACATCACTCTGCCGTCCTTCGTGCTGCGCGCGGCCAACCTGCGGATCATGGGCAGCGGGCAGGGGTCGGTCACCACCGCTGGAATCGTCGCCGAACTCCCCTTCCTGATGGATGAGTTGGCGTCCGGTGCGCTCTCCGTCGCCACCCGGGCGGTGCCGCTGGCCGAGGTCGAGGCCACCTGGACCGAACCCGCCGACCCGGCCCGGCGCGTGGTGTTCACGCCGTAGGGCGCTCGGTAGGGCGCTCGTGCGTCGCGGGCGGGTGCGCG
>NZ_JBSFVR010000043.1:0-32337 GCF_053592415.1 Streptomyces sp. NPDC002690
CCTCCCTGAAGACGGTCGGTGAGATCCGCGTCCGGGCCCGGCCGCGCGACCGCCGGGCAGGGCCCGCAGCCGGCTGCGGGGCCCCGGGGCGGTGAGCGACGCGGTACGGCCCGCCAGGCGGGCTCGTACCGAGCGTTCGGCGAGCACCTGGCAGCGTTCCAGGAGCGCCGCCGCGACCGGTCTGCCGCGCAGCGCCCGCAGGGCGGCGAGATCGTCCGGCCGGGGGTCGTAACCGGCGGCCAGCGCGTCCTGGAGGAGCTCCAGGTAGCCGCTGACGGAGCCGGGGAGGGCGGCGCGGTAGCGGGCGAGGTCGGCTAGCAGGAACGCGCGGAGCCGGCCCGCCTCACCGACCGCGTCGTCCACCGCTCCCGCGAGCCGCAGGCAGTCCTGGACATCCTCGTCGGGCAAGGGCATGGGGTGGAGGGCAACGGCGAGAGCGCGTCGGAGTACCCGCAGCTCGTCCGCACCGAACGCCATGCCGCCTCGTGATCCGTAGGGCGTGGGCATGGCGCGACAGTACGTGCTAAAGGGACAAAATCCTCTTAACTGGTCACATGTGGCGCGGCGCGTTCCCGGTGCGGGCGCACCGCCACCGTGAGGCGTCGTCGCAGGTGCGCCGGGGTGCACGGCTGCGACGACGCCTCACGGCTACAGCCGCGAGACGTTCCGCTCGTAGACCAGGCGGAGCCCGATGAGGGTCAGCCAGGGCTCGTGCTCGTCGATCACGGAGGCCTCGCCCAGCACCATTGGAGCAAGGCCCCCGGTCGCGATGACGGTCACGTCGTCGGGGTCGTCCGCCAGCTCGCGCTTCATCCGCGCGACCACGCCGTCGACCTGGCCCGCGAAGCCGTACACGATGCCCGCCTGCATGGCCTCGACGGTGTTCTTGCCGATGACGCTGCGCGGGCGGGCCAGCTCGATCTTGCGGAGCTGGGCGCCCTTCACACCGAGCGCCTCGACCGAGATCTCGATGCCCGGGGCGATGACACCGCCGGTGTACTCGCCGCGCGCGGAGACCGCGTCGAAGGTGGTGGCGGTGCCGAAGTCGACGACGATCGCCGGGCCCCCGTACAACTCGACCGCCGCGACCGCGTTGATGATGCGGTCGGCGCCGACCTCCTTGGGGTTGTCCATCAGGATCGGTACGCCGGTCTTGATGCCGGGCTCCACGAGGACGGCGGGCACGTCGCCGTAGTAGCGGCGGGTCACCTCGCGCAGCTCGTGCAGGACGGCGGGGACCGTGGAGCAGATCGCGATGCCCTCGATGCCGTCGCCCAGCTCCACGCCGAGCAGCGGGTGCATGCCCATCAGCCCCTGGAGGAGCACGGCCAGTTCGTCGGCGGTGCGGCGGGAGTCGGTGGAGATCCGCCAGTGCTCGACGATCTCCTCGCCGTCGAAGAGGCCGAGGACGGTGTGGGTGTTGCCGACGTCGATGGTGAGCAGCATCAGGCGTCGGCCTCGCCGGTGGCGGGGACCTCGCGGAAGTCCAGGCCGATGTCGAGGATGGGCGAGGAGTGGGTGAGCGCGCCGACGGCGAGGTAGTCGACGCCGGCGTCGGCGTAGGCGCGGGCGGTGTCCAGGGTGAGTCGGCCGGAGGACTCCAGCACCGCGCGCCCGGCGACGAGCGCGACGGCCTCCTCGGTCTCGCCGGGGGTGAAGTTGTCCAGCAGGATCAGGTCGGCACCGGCCTCCAGCACCTCGCGGACCTGCTGGAGGGTGTCGACCTCCACCTCGATGGCCAGGTCGGGGAACTCCTCACGGACCAGCTTGAACGCCTCGGCGACGCCGCCGGCCGCGATCACGTGGTTGTCCTTCACCAGGGCCGCGTCGGAGAGCGACATCCGGTGGTTGACGCCGCCGCCGCAGCGGACCGCGTACTTCTCCAGCGCGCGCAGCCCCGGGGTGGTCTTGCGGGTGTCGCGGACCTGGGCCTTCGTCCCCTCCAGGACGTCGGCCCACGCGCGGGTGGCGGTGGCGATGCCGGAGAGGCGGCAGAGCAGGTTGAGGGCGCCGCGCTCGCCGGTGAGCAGGTCGCGGGTGCGGGTGGTGACCGTCAGCAGCTTCTGCCCGGCGGCGACGCGCTCGCCGTCCTCGACGTGGCGCTCGACCTCGAAGTCCTCGGTGCAGACGATGGAGAGCACGGCCTCCGCGACGCGCAGGCCCGCGACGACACCGGCCTCACGGGCGGTGAAGTCACCGGTGGCGACGGCGTCCTCGGGGACGGTCGCCACGGTGGTGACGTCCACTCCGCCGTCGAGGTCCTCCTCGATCGCGACGTGCGCCACGTCCTCCACCTGGACCGGGTCGAGTCCGGCCTCGGCCAGCAGCGCGGCGAGAGAGGGGTCGAGCCCGCACTCCAGGGCGTCCGGGTCGTAGTCGTCCGAGGCGCAGCCGCAGTCGTCGCCGCAGCCGCCGGCGGACGCCGCGGGGGCTCCGATGTGGATCAGCGGAACGTCCACCGGTGTCGGGCGGTTCTCTTCGGGCGTGCTCACGGTTGCGGCTCCTCGGGGGGCGTCTGGCGGTGCGGTGGCGGTGATGGTGCGGGAATGCGGTCGGGCCGGCGCGCGTCGGTCCGGTGCGGTCAGGCGGTGCGGTCAGGCGGTGCGGTCGTCCGGCCGGCTCTCCGGGGCCACGGGGTCGAAGTCGGCGCCCGCCGTGCGGCGCACGGAGAGCGTCCGGTCTTCTCCGACGCGTACGACGAGGTGGGCGCGCCAGTCCGTGTCGTCGCGTTCGGGGTGGTCCTCGCGCCAGTGGCAGCCGCGGGTCTCCGTGCGGGCGCTCGCGGCGGCGACCAGGACCCGGGAGACCAGCAGGAGGTTGGTGGTCTCCCACGCCTCGACCCCCGGTACGGCGGCCTTCTGGGCACCCGCCCCGGACTCGGTGGCGCCGGCGTGCAGCGCCTCCAGCTCCCGGGCGGCGGCGGCCAGGCTCTCGGCGGAGCGGAGCACCCCGGCGCCCCGGGTCATGGCGCGCTGGATCGCCGTACGGTCCTCGGGGGCCAGCAGCGCGACGCGCGGGCCGCCCTCGGGGCGGACCGCCTCGGTGCGGGCGGGGCGGCGCTCGGCGATGTCGGCGGCGATGCCCTCGGCGAAGACGAGCCCCTCCAGCAGGGAGTTGGAGGCGAGGCGGTTGGCGCCGTGCACTCCGGTGCAGGCGGTCTCCCCGCAGGCGTACAGACCGGGCACGGTGGTGCGTCCGCGCAGGTCGGTGCGGACGCCGCCGGAGGCGTAGTGGGCGGCGGGCGCGACCGGGATCGGCTCGGTGACCGGGTCGATGCCGTGCTCGCGGCAGGCGGCCAGGATGGTGGGGAAGCGCCGCTCCCACATCTCGGCGCCGAAGTGCCGGGCGTCGAGGTACATGTGTTCGGTGCCGTGCAACTGCATCTGGCGGGTGATGGCCTTGGCGACGATGTCGCGCGGGGCGAGTTCCGCCAGCTCGTGCTGTCCGGTCATGAAGCGGGTGCCGGAGGCGTCCACGAGGTACGCGCCCTCGCCGCGGACCGCCTCCGATACCAGCGGCTGCTGGCCCTCGGAGCCGGCGCCCAGGAAGAGGACGGTGGGGTGGAACTGGACGAACTCCAGGTCCGAGATCTCGGCTCCGGCCCGCAGTGCGAGCGCCACACCGTCGCCGGTGGAGACCGGCGGGTTGGTGGTGGCGGAGAAGACCTGGCCCATGCCGCCGGTGGCGAGCACCACCGAGGGTGCGTGGACCGCGCCGACCCCGTCGTGCTGGCCCTCGCCCATGACGTGCAGGCTGACGCCGGCCGTACGGCCTTCGGCGTCGGTGAGCAGGTCCAGGACCAGGGCGTTCTCGATGGTGTGCAGCGCCCGGGTGCGTACCGCCTCCACCAGGGCGCGGGAGACCTCCGCGCCGGTGGCGTCGCCGCCCGCGTGCACGATCCGGTTCCGGTGGTGGCCGCCCTCGCGGGTGAGAGCGACGCCGCCGCTCCCGTCGGTGTCGAAGTGTGCCCCGGTCTCGATGAGCCGGCGCACGGCGCCGGGGCCCTCGGTGACCAGGGTGCGCACGGCCGGCTCGTCGCAGAGCCCCACGCCTGCCACCAGCGTGTCGTCGAGGTGCTGTTCGGGGGTGTCGCCCTCGCCGAGCGCGGCGGCGATGCCGCCCTGGGCCCAGCGGGTGGAGCCGTCGTCCAGGCGGGCCTTGGTGACGACGACGGTGTCGAGTCCGGCGGCGACGCAGCGCAGGGCGGTGGTGAGCCCGGCCACGCCGGAGCCGACGACCACGACGTCGGCGTCGATGGACCAGCCGGGTTCGGGGGCGGTCAGCCGTATTCCGGTCACGAGAGTGCTCCGAGGTCGAGGGGGATGTTGTCGATCAGACGGGTGTCGCCGACCCGCGCGGCGACGAGGAGGACGGCCTGGCCGCCGTCCCGGTCGTCGGGGACCTCGGTGAAGTCGGCCGGGTCCACCAGGGCGAGGTAGTCGAGTACGAGCGGCTCCGCCGCGTGTGCGGCGTCCTCCAGGACGGTACGCGCGGCGGCCCGGACGGCCTCGGCGGTGCTGCCGTGCGGCGCGAGCGCCACGGCCTGGGCGTCGGCGGCGAGGCGGGACTCGCCGAGCGCGTTGAGCCCGGCGACCCGGTCGGTGCCGGTGTGCGCGGGACCGTCGCGGCCGTCGCGCACCAGGCCGCCGGTCGCCAGGGCGCGCTCGCGCAGCGCGTGCTGGGCGGCGAGCCGGTCGCGGGCGGCGAACAGGGCGGCGGACAGGGCGAGGGCGGTGTGCCGCTGGACCGGGGACAGGAACCGGTTGCGACTGGAGAGGGCGAGACCGTCGGCGTCCCGGACGGTGGGGACGGCGGTGATCGTGATGCCGAAGTTGAGGTCGCGGACCATCCGGCGGACGAGCGCGAGCTGCTGGGCGTCCTTCTGCCCGAAGAGCGCCTCGTCCGGGCGGGTCAGATGGAGGAGCTTGGCGACGACGGTGAGCATCCCGTCGAAGTGCCCGGGGCGTGAGGCGCCTTCGAGGCGCTCGCCCATCGGTCCGGCGGTGATCCGGACCTGCGGGTCGCCGCCCGGGTACACCTCCTCGGCCGAGGGCGCGAAGACCACGTCCGCGCCGGCCGCCGAGGCCACCGCGAGGTCGGCCTCCAGGGTGCGCGGGTAGCGGTCCAGGTCGGCGGCCTCGCCGAACTGGAGCGGGTTCACGAAGACGGTGACCACGACCTGGCCGTCCGGTCCCGCGGCCTCGCGCGCGGCCCGGACCAGCGTGCCGTGGCCGTCGTGCAGCGCGCCCATCGTCATGACGACCACGCGGCGGGCACCGGTCGGGCGGGGCAGCGCCCGGAGCGCTTCGGCCGTGTGCAGCAGGACGGCGGTGCCGGCCGGCGCGGGGGCGGGTGTGGCGTTCATCGGGATTCTCCCGGCTCTCCGTCGTCGTCGGTGTGCGCGGTACCGGCCGTACGGCCCGTGCCGTCCGCGAGCACGCCGAGCAGATCCTCGGCGGACTCCGGCTTGAGCAGACCGTGCGCGAGGGCCCGGTCGGCGGTGGCGCGGGCCATCGCGAGGTACCCGGCGACCATCTGCGGTGCGTGCGCGCGCAGCTCACCGACGTGCGCGGCGACCGTGCCCGCGTCGCCGCGCGCCACCGGGCCGGTGAGGGCCGCGTCGCCGGAGCGCAGGGCGTTGTCGAGCGCGGCGCCGAGGAGCGGGCCGAGCATCCGGTCGGGGGCCGTGACCCCCGCCTTGGCCAGCAGCTCCATCGACTCGGCGACCAGGGTGACCAGGTGGTTAGCGCCGAGGGCGAGCGCCGCGTGGTAGAGCGGGCGGGCGTGCTCCTCGATCCACTCGGGCTCGCCGCCCATCTCGATGACGAGGGCCTCGGCGGCGAGCCGCAGCTCGTCGGGCGCGGTCACGCCGAAGGAGCAGCCGGCCAGGCGCTGGACGTCCACGGGCGTACCGGTGAAGGTCATCGCGGGGTGGATCGCGAGCGGTAGCGCTCCGGCGCGCAGCGCCGGGTCCAGCACCCGGGTGCCGTACCGGCCCGAGGTGTGGACGAGGAGCTGGCCGGGCCGGACGGCGCCGGTGTCGGCGAGCCCCTGGACCAGGCCGGGCAGGGCGTCGTCGGGGACGGTGAGCAGCACCAGGTCGGCGCGGGCGAGGACCTCGGCGGGCGTCACCAGCGGCACGTCGGGCAGCAGGGCGGCGGCCCGGCGGCGGGAGGCGTCGGAGACACCGGAGACGGCTACCGGGCGGTGGCCGGCGAGCTGCAGCGAGGCGGCGAGGGCGGGGCCGACGCGGCCCGCTCCCACGACGCCCACGGCGAGGCGGGCGGGGCGGTCCCTGGCGTCGAGGGGATCTGCCGGGTCTCTCGGGGATGTCGTGTTCACGCGGCTACGGCCTTCCGTTCCAGTCCGCGGGGGGTACCGGACGATTCCTCTGCATGCTACGCCAGCGCCCTGCCCCGGCTCCGCTCCGTCCACAGCCTGTGGGTAACTTCTCACGCCCGGCGCCGAGGGCTCCGCGACCGCCCGCGAAACCCCCGGGTGGGCGGCTCGGACCGGGCGGGCGATGATCGTCGCATGGCAGCAACGGACGAACAGAAGATGCGGCAGCGCAGGCTGACCGCCTGGAAGGCCTCGCACCGCATCCTGGCGCGCACCTCCTCGGACGGCACGCTCGGCGACCAGCTGGCCACCCTCGCGGCGGGTGCCGGATCGGTGTACGACACGGACGAACCGGCCGACATCTACGGCGACGGGGTCGTCGCCGAGGTCGAGAACCGGGTGGCCGGGCTGCTGGGCACGGAGGCTGCGGCGTTCTTCCCGACCGGCACGATGGCCCAGCAGGTCGCGCTGCGGTGCTGGGCGGCGCGTACCGGCAACGCCACCGTCGCCCTGCACCCGCTCGCCCACCCCGAGGTGCACGAGCGGGGGGCGCTCGGCGCGGTGAGCGGGCTGCGGACGGTGTACCCGACGACCGCGCCCCGGCTGCCCACCGCCGAGGAGGTCGCCGACTTCGCGGAACCGTTCGGCACCCTGATGCTGGAGCTGCCGCTGCGGGACGCCGGTTTCGTGCTGCCGACCTGGGAGGAGCTGACCGAGGTCGTGGCGGCGGCCCGGGAGCGGGACGCGGTGGTGCACCTGGACGGCGCCCGGCTCTGGGAGTGCACCGAGCACTTCGGGCGCGGGCTGCCGGAGATCGCGGGCCTGGCCGACAGCGTCTACGTCTCCTTCTACAAGTCGCTCGGCGGCATGTCCGGTGCGGCCCTGGCCGGTCCCCGGACGCTGGTCGAGGAGGCCCGCACCTGGCGGCACCGCTACGGCGGCCAGCTCTTCCAGCAGTACCCGGCCGCGCTCGCCGCCCTCATCGGCCTGGAGAACGAGCTGCCCCGACTGCCCGCTTACGTGGCCCATGCCAAGGTGGTCGCCGCGGCGCTGGCGGAGGCGTTCGAGGAGTCGGCGGTGCCGTGGTTCCGGCTGCGCCCCGAGCCCCCGCACACCCACCAGTTCCACCTCTGGCTGCCGTACTCCACCGAGGTGCTGGACGAGGCCTCGGTGCGCCAGGCCGAGGAGACGGGCGTGACGCTCTTCCGGCGCTGGTCGGCGGGCTCCCAGTTGCCGCCCGGGGTCGCGTACACCGAGGTCACCGTGAACGCGCCGGGGCTGGAGTGGACGGCCGAGGACGTGGCGGAAGCGGTGCGCGCGTTCGTCGCACGCCTGGGCTGATCCCCCTCACACCGGGGCGGGGCGGGCCCGCCGCCGTCACCACCGGGGCCAGGCCACGTCCCGCCTGCGGGTTTCCGCCTCGCGGTGCGCGCGGTACCGGCGGCGGAGGTCGCGCAGGACGTCCCGGTCGTGGGTGCCGGGCAGGGGTGGCGGGCGTTCGCCGTCGCGGGCCGCACGCCAGGTGTCGTACATCTGCTGCTGTATCGCGTCCATGGCTTCAGCCTGCGCGGCCCCACCCCGCACCGCGCGTCGATTGACGGCCCCCGTCAAGCGATGTGCACGCGGGGCCGGGCACCCCGCACCATGGTCGGGTGAGCGTGACCATCGACATCGCCGGGCTGCCCGCCGACGCAATCGTCTTCGAGACCTCGCCCCTGGCCGAGCTGGGTACGGCCCTGCACGCGCTCTCGGAGCCGGGGCACCACCCCGGTCTGCACGGCTGGGTCACCGCGACCGCCGCCGCGCTCCCGCCGGACCTCGCCGACCGGCTGCACGAGGGGGAGTTCCTCTGGCGGAACACCTTCTCCGACATCTTCCTGCCGTTCGCGGGCGTCGCGGGCGGCGGCGGCCATCCCGGTGCCACCCTCGCCGAGGACCTGGACATCCTGGACCGCCTGGACGACGAGCGGTTCGTTTCGGCCGCCCTGGAGTTCACCTCCTGCACGTTCCACGGCGCGTGCACGGGCTCCCCGCTGACGGACGCGGCGGCACGCGAGCGGGCCCGTGACATGGCCGCCGCGCGCGGCCCGCGCCAGACGGAGTTCACCGAGCGGCTGCTGGCCGACCCCGGCTCGGTGCGCGCCTGGCTCCGCCGGCTCTTCGAGGACTGCGAGGCGGCGTTCTTCGCCGACACCTGGAACCGGGCGCGCGTCCCGCTGGTCGCCGACGCCCGGCACAAGACGGAGGTGCTCCGCCGCAAGGGACTCGGCGAGGCGGTCGGCGCGGTCTCGGCGGCGCTCTCGCTGAGCGAGGAGGGCGACCGGATCGTGATCGACAAGCTGAACGCGGCCCGCACGACCGCGACCGGCCCCGGGGTGAAGCCCGGCATCACCCTCGTCCCCACCGGTTTCGGCTGGCCGCACATGATGATCGGGCACGCTCCCGGCTGGCGGCCGGTGATCCTCTATCCGGTGCACCGGCCCGAGCTGCCCTCGCCCGCCTCGGTGGAGTTCGTCCGGCTGCGTCTGGAGGCGCTGGCCCATCCGCTGCGGCTGCGGCTCTGCCGCAACCTGGCCCGCTCCCCGCACACCACCGGCGAGCTGGCCGACGCGCACGGCATCACGTCCCCGGAGGTCTCCCGGCACCTGTCGGTGCTGAAGAAGGCGGGCCTGGTCACCACGCGACGGCGCGGCCGGTACGTACTGCACCAGCTGGATCTGACGGTCGTCGCCAGGCTCGGCACCGACTTCCTGGAAGGCGTGCTGCGGTGACCGCCGCGAGGCGTACCGCGGTGACCGGGGGCACGGCGGGGTGGGTCAGCGCCCGCCACCGCCCGCTCTGACCAGCCCCGACTCGTAGGCCATGACGACGACCTGGACCCGGTCGCGGAGTCCGAGTTTGGTGAGGATGCGGCCGACGTGTGTCTTCACGGTGGCCTCCGAGAGCACCAGCCGGCCCGCGATCTCGCCGTTCGACAGCCCCTGCGCGACCAGCAGCATCACCTCGCGCTCCCGTTCGGTGAGCCGCTCGACGCGCTTGTCACCGGGCTCGGAGGTGGTGCTCGGCAGCATCGGGGAGAACCGGTCCAGCAGCCGCCGGGTGGTGGACGGCGCGACGACGGCGTCCCCGCTGTGCACCGAGCGGATCGCGTTCAGCAGTTCCCCGGGCGGCACGTCCTTGAGCATGAAGCCGCTGGCCCCGGCCTTGAGGCCGGTGAAGGCGTACTCGTCCAGGTCGAAGGTGGTCAGGATGAGCACCTTCGGCGGATTCTCCTGTGCGCAGATGCGGCGGGTCGCCTCCACCCCGTCCAGCCTGGGCATGCGGACGTCCATCAGGACGACGTCCACGGCGGTGGCGCGGAGCACCTCGATCGCCTCGGCGCCGTCGCCCGCCTCGGCGACCACCTCCATGTCCGGCTGCGCGGCGAGCACCATCCGGAAGCCGGTGCGCAGGAGCGCCTGGTCGTCGACGAGCATCACGCGGATGGCGGCCATGGGTCGGGGGTCCTGTCCGGTAGGAGGTAGGGGGGTCACGCGGCGGGTTTCAGCGGGAGCAGCGCGCTGATCCGGAAGCCGCCGCCGGGGCGCGGTCCGGCGTCGAGGGTGCCGCCGACCATGCCGACGCGTTCCCGCATGCCGATCATGCCGTGGCCGGCGCCGTCCGCCCCGCCGTCCTCGTACAGCTCGTGCGGGGCGCCGCGTCCGTCGTCCTCCACGAGCAGTCCGAGACCGTCGTCGAAGTAGACCAGCCGCACGCTGGCCCCGGCGTCGGGGCCGCCGTGCTTGCGGGTGTTGGTGAGCGCCTCCTGCACGATGCGGTACGCGGTCAGTTCCACGCCGCTGGGCAGGGGGCGCGGGGTTCCCTCGACGGTGAAGTCCACCGCGAGGCCCGCCTTGCGGACCTGGGCGACGAGTTCGTCGATCTGCTCGACGTCGGGCTGGGGGACGTACTCGCGGCTCGCCTCGGAGTCGCCGGTGCGCAGCACGCCGAGCAGTCGGCGCATCTCGGCGAGGGCCTGCCGGCCGGTGGTGGAGATGGTCTCCAGGGCCTGGCGGGCCTGATCGGGCGCCGCGTCCATGACATAGGCGGCGCCGTCGGCCTGGACCACCATCACGGAGACGTTGTGGGCGACGACGTCGTGGAGTTCGCGGGCGATCCTGGCGCGCTCGGCCGCGACGGCGACCTTGGACTGGGCCTCGCGTTCGCGTTCCAGCCGGGCGGCCCGCTCCTCCAGCGCCCGGAAGTACGCCCGCCGGGTCCGCAGGGAGTCGCCGAGCACCCAGGCGAGTACGAACGGCACGGTCAGCACGACCACCACGAAGGCCTGCTGGGCCCAGCCGCCTTGCTCCTCCGGCCAGCGCGCCTGCGAGAGCCCGGCGGCGAGCAGGCCGCAGCCCAGCGCCAGCCGGGACGCCCAGCGCTCCCCGGAGGCGGCGACGGTGTAGATGATCACCAGCAGGGCGAAGTCGGCGATTCCCGTCTCGACACCGAGCGCCAGCTGGGCGATCCCGATGCCGAGGGCGAGCAGCAGCATCCGCTCCGGCATCCGGCGACGCAGCGCCACCACGACGCAGAGCCCCAGGATGACCGGCACCGTGCAGACCCGCTCCCGCAGCCCTGCCGGGGGCTCGGCCACGAAGGCCGCCGCGGAGAGCCCGAGGAGGACGACGGCCCAGAAGCAGTCGACGCCCGTCGGGTGTCTGCGGAGGAAATCGTAGAGGCGCTGCACCTTGCCAGCGTAGGGAAGAGCGCGGGGTGCCCGGGTCAGCCGGAGGGGCGATCCGCTCCCTCGGCCCGTACTCCCCAAGGTGGAGAGATGCCGGAGACCGATGCCGGAGACTTGGCCCGTGACGGACGAATGGCTCGGATGGGGTGCGGCGGCGCGGGCCGCCCTGTACGGCGACGGGGGCTTCTACCGGAGGCCGGAGGGGCCGGCCGGGCACTTCCGTACCTCGGTGCACGCGTCCCCGCTCTTCGCCGCGGCGGTGGCCCGGCTGCTGGCGGGTACGGCGGCGGAGCTGGGGACGGACACCGTCGCCCTGGTCGACATGGGCGCGGGGCGCGGGGAGCTGGCCGCCGGAGTGCTGGCCGCCGCCCCGGCGGGGCTGACCGTCACCGCGTACGCCGTCGAGCTCGCGGACCGTCCGCCCGGCCTGGATCACCGGATCGAGTGGTGCGAGCGGTTGCCCCGCGGCGTCACCGGGCTGTTGTTCGCCAACGAGTGGCTGGACAACGTGCCGCTCGACGTCGCCCAGGTGGACGCGGACGGCGTCGCCCGGTACGTCCTGGTCCGGGCCTCTGACGGCGCGGAGCGGCTGGGAGATCCGGTGTCCGGCGCGGACGCGCGGTGGCTGGAGCGCTGGTGGACACCGGGCGCCCCCGGCGACCGGGCCGAGATCGGGCTGCCCCGCGATCTGGCGTGGGCCGAGGCGGTCGGCTCGCTGGCGGCGGGGTGCGCGGTGGCCGCGGACTACGCGCACCTGCGCGGCGCCCGGCCGCCGTTCGGGACCCTGACCGGCTTCCGGGCCGGCCGCGAGGTGGCCCCGGTGCCGGACGGTTCCTGCGACCTGACCGCCCACGTCGCCCTCGACGCCTGCGCCGCCGCCGGGACGCCTCACGGCGGCCCGGGGCCCGAACTCGTCGACCAGCGCACCGCGCTGGGCCGGCTCGGCGTCACCGGTGGCCGGCCGCCGCTGGCGATGGCCTCCACCGACCCCGCCGGGTACGTCCGGGCGCTCGCGTCGGCGGGTGAGGCGGCCGAACTCACCGCGCGCGGTGGCCTCGGCGACTTCGGGTGGCTGGTGCAGCGGGTGGGGTGAGCGGGACCGCCCGTCCGCGCGCAAGGAATACTGGGCCGCATGACGGAGACGACGGTCGGCATCGGTGGCGCGGCGGAGAGCACCGACATGGTGCTCAACATCGGTCCGCAGCACCCCTCCACGCACGGTGTGCTCCGGTTGCGGCTGGTCCTGGACGGCGAGCGCATCCTCAGCGCCGAACCCGTCATCGGCTACATGCACCGGGGCGCCGAGAAGCTCTTCGAGGCCCGCGACTACCGGCAGATCGTGATGCTCGCCAACCGTCACGACTGGCTGTCGGCGTTCTCCAACGAACTCGGTGTGGTGATGGCGGTCGAGCGGATGCTCGGCATGGAGGTCCCCGAACGCGCCGTCTGGACGCGGACCCTCCTCGCGGAGCTGAACCGGGTCCTCAACCACCTGATGTTCCTCGGGTCGTACCCTCTCGAACTCGGCGGCATCACACCGATGTTCTACGCGTTCCGGGAGCGCGAGGAGCTCCAGGCCGTGATGGAGGAGGTCTCCGGCGGCCGGATGCACTACATGTTCAACCGGGTCGGCGGCCTCAAGGAGGAGCTCCCGGCGGGCTGGCTCGGCCGGGCGCGGGACGCGGTGGCCTCCGTACGCTCACGGATGGACGTGTACGAGGACCTGGTGCTCGGCAACGAGATCTTCCGGGCCCGCACCCGTGACGTCGGGGTGCTGACCGCCGGGGCGGTGCACGCGTACGGCGTGTCCGGACCGATCGCCCGTGCCTCCGGTGTCGACTTCGACCTGCGGCGCGACGACCCGTACCTCGCGTACGGGGAACTGGCGGACGTACTGAAGGTGGTCACCCGGACCGAGGGCGACTGCCTGGCCCGCTTCGAGTGTTTGCTGGAGCAGACGGTCAACGCGCTGGACCTCGCGGACGCCTGCCTGGACCGGATGGACACCCTGGCGCCCGGGCCGATCAACCAGCGGCTGCCCAAGGTGCTCAAGGCCCCCGAGGGCCACACCTACGCCTGGACCGAGAACCCGCTCGGCATCAACGGCTACTACCTGGTCTCCAAGGGCGAGAAGACGCCGTACCGGCTGAAGCTCCGCTCCGCCTCGTTCAACAACATCCAGGCGCTGACGGAACTGCTGCCGGGCACCCTGGTCGCCGACATGGTCGCGATCCTGGGCTCGCTCTTCTTCGTCGTCGGGGACATCGACAAGTAGTCGGGGGACGCCGACGGGCGAAGGCGCCCGCCGGGGGGGTGCGCCCCCGGACAAGCGCTCCGTCAGGAAGCCGCGCCCCGCAGGCCGGAGGGGCCGGGGCGGTTCTGGGTGTCCTGCTGGGTGAGGTCGATGACCTTGCCCACCGCGCGCGGATCACCGGCGTGGCTGCGGTGCACGGCCAGCGCCTCTTCCCCCACCACGTCCGCGAGGTCCTCCTCCTGGACGGGCCGGGGCGGCTGTCGCCGCGCGGCGGCCCCGGAGGACGTACCCGTACCGGGGACCGGGGCGCCCTCGATCTGGCTGCCGAAGAAGTCGAACCCGCCCTGCGGCACCTGCGCC
Source organism: Streptomyces sp. NPDC002690 (assembly GCF_053592415.1). Classification (NCBI taxonomy): domain Bacteria; kingdom Bacillati; phylum Actinomycetota; class Actinomycetes; order Kitasatosporales; family Streptomycetaceae; genus Streptomyces; species Streptomyces sp. NPDC002690. The sequence goes on from NZ_JBSFVR010000043.1 coordinate 13,680, forward strand.
CGGCGCGGCGCGGTGTACGGCACGACGGCCGAGGCCGCCGGGACCGTACGGGCCACCCGGGCCGGCACCGGGGACGGCCCGGCCGCACGGGGTGCGGGCAGCGCGGGCTGCGGGCCGGGCCGCCGGGTGGCGAGGTCGGCGGGGTGAGTGCCGTCGCCGCTGGTGCCGTTGGTCCGGTGGTCGTCGAACCGGCCGCCGGAGTCCGCGTGGCCGCCGCCCGTTCGGGCGCCGTACTCACCGGCCGCCGCGTGACGGCCCCTCGGGCCGTCCGCCTCCGCCGCCGACTCCCGGGCGCGCTCGGCGAGATCCCGCTGCCGGGCCTGCTCGGCGGTCCGGCGAGCCTGCTGGAGCGCGGCGTTGCGGGGCAGATCGCGCAGGGCCCGGGCGGCGGCGAGGTACGCGGACGGGGTGGGCGTGGAACGGGCGGGCGGCAGCGCGATCGGGGTGGCCGCCGCCTCGATGGCGAGCTGCCGGCGGCCCTCCAGCGCACTGGCCCGCTCGGTCTCGGCGGTGGCGTACCGGCGCAGCAGCCCGGCGTGTTCCCCACGCAGTCCGGCGAGTTCCATCCGCTTGGAGCGGAGCTTGGTCTCCAGCCGGGTGCGCAGCTCCCGCGCTTCCTCCAGGTCCTGTTCCAGCTCCGCGACCCGTTCCTCGGCCCGCCATTCGGCGCCGGCCTGGGCGCGCCGGAGTTCCGCGACCCGCAGTCCGGCCGCCTGGTCCCAGGTACGCATCAGATACGCGCCGACGAGACCGGTCGCCGCGGCTGCCGCGGCGAGCAGGCGCAGCGTGAGCGTGTCCACGGGCAGCCACGCGCCGGCGGCCAGCACGACCGACACTCCGGCCACCGCGGAGGTCGGCAGCAATGTGTGAAGGGGTGGCGAATGGCGATGACGTCCACGGGGCATGGCTGGAATTTACCGCGTGCGATCGGCGTTCGGGAGGCCGCCCGGCAATCTGTTCCCGCGCGGTTACCTGACACAGCGTCGAACAACGCGGCCCGCGCTCTCTCGCCCCGCTTTCCGCCGACCGGGATTCCGCGCGGAAATCCCGGCCGGCGGATAGCCCGGCGGTTACCCGCCGGTCAGCCGATCAGGCCCTTCGACGTCAGGTACTCCTTCGCGACGTCCGCCGGTTTGGCGCGCTCCGCGTCGACCTTGCGGTTGAGTTCCGCGAGATCCTCCGTGGTCAGAGCACCGGTGACCTTCGCCAGCAGGGCGGCGACCTCCGGCGACCCGGCGTCCTTGGCATTCACCACGGGAAGGAGGTTGTCGGCGTTCTGGAGGTGCTTGTCGTCCTCCAGGAAGACCAGGTCGTAGGCGTCCAGGACGGCGTCCGTGGTGGTGCTCAGCACGAGCTGGTCCACCCCGTCCTTGACCGCCTGCTTGGCCTGCGGAGTTCCGACACCCTTGGGGTCGATACCCGCCACGTCGATGCCGTACGTCGCCTTCAGCCCGGGGGCGCAGAAGGGCCGGACCGCGCACTCGTCACCCGCCGCGATCTTCACTTTGATCTTCGACTTACCAAGATCGGAAAGGGTCGTCAGCTTGTTCTTCGCGGCGAATTCCTTGGTCACCGCGAACGCATTCTGATCGACCGCCTCTCCGGCCGGAAGGACCTTCAGTCCGAGCGGGGACGCCAGCTTCTCCAGCGCGGCGACGGTGGCCGCGACGTCACCGGAGGCGACCGGGGTCTTCTCCGCCTCCTTCGCGCCGTTCACCTTGGCGTTGAGGAATTCCGCGAGGGTCGCCGCGTATTCGGGGATGACGTCGATCTCGCCCTTCTCCAGGGAGGGTTCGTACAGCTCCCGGTTCTCCACGGTGGTGATGGAGGTTTTCCAGCCGCCGTCGCTGAGGATCTGGGAGTACAGCTCGGCAAGCACCTTCGACTCGGTGAAGGCGGCGGAGCCGATGACGAGGCTGCCCTTCTCGGCCTCCGCCGGGGCGGAGGCACCACTCTTGCCGCTGTCCTTCTCCAGGCTGTCGCCCCCGCAGGCCGCGAGCGACCCGGCCAACGCGATCGTCCCGATGACCGCACCCGCTATGCGCGAGGTTCTGCTCATGTTCCTTCTCCGTCCACGACTGTTGTGTCTCTTGAGGCTGATGGAGCTGACGAGTTGAGGGAAGGGCGCCGGGCGGCGCTCACGCCCGGCGCCCCCGCCGCCGCAGCGGCGAGAGCAGCCGGTCGAGCGCCAGCAGTACGCCCTCCACCACCAGGGCGAGCAGGGCGACCAGGACCGCTCCCGCGAAGACCTGCGCGGTGTCGTACCGGTTGAATCCGGCGGTGATGACCCGGCCGAGCCCGCCGAGTCCGGCCATCGCCGCGATCGAGGCGGTGGCCACCACCTGCACGGCGGCGGACCGCAGTCCGGCCATGATCATGGGGTGGGCGAGCGGCAGCTCCACCCGGAAGAAGACCTGTGCCCCGGACATCCCCATGCCCCGGGCGGCCTCCACCACCGCGCGGTCCACCCCGGTCATGCCGACGTAGGTGTTGGTGAGCAGCGGCGGTACCGCGAAGAGCACCAGGGCGATCACCGTCGGCAGATACCCGGAATTGCGCATCGGCGTGAGCATGAACAGGGCGAGCACCGCGAAGACGGGCACCGCCCGGCCCACGTTGGAGATGTTGATGGCGAGCGCGCCGCCCCGGCCGAGGTGGCCGAGCCGGAGCCCGAGGGGCAGCGCGAGCGCGCAGGCCACCAGGAGCGCGAGCCCGCTGACCCAGAGGTGCTCGGCGAGGCGGTGCGCCGCACCGTCCGGGCCGGACCAGTTGGAGCCCGTGACCAGCCAGGTCCAGGCATCCGCTACCACTCCCACGGCTTCAGCCCGCCTTCTTCGTCGCGGCCCCGGCCACCGGCACGGGTTGCGGCGCCGGCTCTGTCACGGTCTCCCGGGCGCCCGCCCGTACCCGGGTCCACGGCGTCAGCCACCGCTGCACGGCGAGCAGCAGCAGGTCCGCCGCGACGGCGAGCAGCACGCAGAGCACCGAGGCGGCCAGAACCTGGGCCTTGAAGAGGCTCGGCAGGGCGTCCCGGATGAGGTTGCCGAGGCCGCCCTTGCCGACGAGTGAGCCGACCGTGGTGAGCGCCACGGTGGACACCGAGGCGATCCGCAGACCGGCCATCAGCGCGGGCAGCGCGAGCGGGATCTCGACCTCCCAGAGGAGCCGGGCGGGGCCGTATCCCATGCCGCGCGCGGCCTCCTTGGCCTCCTCGGGCACCGCTTCCAGCCCGGCCAGGATGTTCCGTACGAGGATGGTCAGCGAGTACAGCACCAGTCCGGTGACCACCAGCGCGGCGGACAGCCCGAACACGGGCAGCAGCAGGGAGAACATCGCCAGCGAGGGCACGGTGTAGATCACCGTGGTCAGTCCGAGGACCGGCCCGGCGAAGTGGCGCCCCCGACGGGCGAGAAGAGCCAGCGGGAAGGCGATCACCAGTCCGATCGCCACCGACACGGCCGTGATCCAGACGTGTTGGAGGGTCGCGTCCGTCAACTCCCCACTGCGGGAACGCACGTACTCGCCGCAGATCCAGTCGTTCGTCACCAGGCAGTTCGATCCGGCCATCCGCTCCCACGTCCCCTTCCCCCGTAACGTCCCGATTCCGGGGTACGGACCCTTCCCGGGCCTTTCGGCGGCGGGCACGGCGGCGAGCCTATCCTCGTGCACGGACACGCACCCAGGCCGTCCCGTTCCGGCAACACGCCCGTCACAAAGGGCGTGCCACAAGGGGGAATCATGATCCGCTTCGAGAACGTCACCAAGCGGTACGACGACGGCACGACGGCCGTCGACTCGCTCTCCTTCGAGGTGGCCGAGGGCGAACTCGTCACGCTCGTGGGGCCATCAGGATGCGGCAAGACGACCACCATGAAGATGGTGAACCGGCTGATCGAACCGACCGAGGGACGCGTGTACCTCGACGGCGAGGACATATCCGCGATCGATCCCGTCCGGCTCAGGCGCCGCATCGGCTATGTGATCCAGCAAGTGGGCCTCTTCCCGCACAGGACGGTTCTGGAGAACACCGCCACCGTGCCCCATCTCCTCGGATGGAAACGCGCGAAGGCCCGCGAGCGGGCGGCGGAACTGCTGGATCTGGTCGGTCTCGACCCGTCCGTGCACGGCGACCGCTACCCCGAGCAGCTCTCCGGCGGCCAGCGCCAGCGCGTCGGTGTGGCAAGGGCATTGGCCGCCGATCCGCCGGTCCTGCTGATGGACGAGCCCTTCGGCGCGGTCGACCCGGTGGTCCGCGAGCACCTCCAGAACGAGTTCCTCGGACTCCAGGAGCGGGTGCGCAAGACCATCCTCTTCGTCACCCACGACATCGAGGAGGCCGTACGCCTCGGCGACCGGATCGCCGTCTACGGGCAGGGCAGGATCGAGCAGTTCGACACCCCCGCCCGGGTGCTCGGCGCCCCCGCCACCCCGTACGTCGCGGACTTCGTCGGCGCCGACCGCGGCCTGAAGAGGCTCGTCGTCACCCCCGTGGAGGAGGCCGACCTCGACCGCCCGCCGGTCGTCCGCCCCGGCGAACCGCTCCGGGACGCCACCGCGCGGATCGCCGGGGAGGGCGCCCGGTGGGCGGTGGTGCTGGACGAGGAGGACCGCCCGCTGGGCTGGCTGCCCGCCGGGACGGAGCCGGCGCCGTCCCTCGGTGCGGACGCCACCGTCCGCGAGGGTCTGCGCCCCATGGACGCCCGCCTCCCGCTCGGCGCCCCGCTCCGCCAGGCCCTCTCCGCGATGCTCCAGCACGACGCGGGATGGATCGCGGTCGTGGACGACGAGGAGTCGGGCCGCTACCTCGGTGCCCTCACCCCCGGCCGGCTCCACGAGGCCCTGCGCCGCTCGATCGGCGCGGACGCGGACGACCGGCCCCGGTCGCAGGTCGCGCTGGAGACGGTCACGTCGGTGGCCGGCCCGGCCCGCTGACCGGATACCGGCTGGGCCCCCTGACGCCGACCGTGCCCCGGTGCCCACGGCGCCGGAGCGGGCGAGCCCAGCATGACCCCGAACGAAAGGCCCTACGCTGGACGTATGAGTACGTTGCGCGGACGGGGCACGGTCGAGGGCCTGCCGGAGTGGGACCGCTGTGCGGTCATGGGTGTCGTCAACGTGACCCCCGACTCCTTCTCCGACGGAGGCCGGTGGTTCGACACCACGGCCGCGATCAAGCGCGGGCTGGCCCTGATGGCCGACGGCGCGGACCTGATCGACGTCGGCGGTGAATCGACGCGGCCCGGCGCGAGCCGGGTCGACGAGGACGAGGAGCTGCGCCGGGTGGTGCCCGTCGTACGGGGCCTGGTCGCCGAGGGCGCCGTGGTCTCCGTGGACACCATGCGGGCCCGGGTCGCCGAGCAGTCCGTCGCGGCCGGGGGTGTGCTCGTCAACGACGTCAGCGGCGGTCTGGCCGACCCCGACATGGTCCGGGTGGTCGCCGAGACCGGTGCGCCGTTCGTGGTGATGCACTGGCGCGGCTTCAGCGAGTCCATGAACGCGCGGGCGGTGTACGCGGACGTGGTCGGCGAGGTCGTCACCGAACTGCGCGCGCGCATGGACGCCGTGGTCGCGGGCGGGGTGGCACCCGAACGGATCGTGATCGACCCGGGCCTCGGCTTCGCCAAGGACACCGCCCAGGACCTGGCGCTCGTCGCGCACCTGGACGCGCTGCACGATCTCGGCCGGCCGCTGCTGGTGGCCGCCTCCCGGAAACGGTTCCTCGGGCACACCCTGGCCGGTCCGGACGGCACCCCGCCCCCGGCCCGGGAGCGCGACGCGGCGACCGCCGCGATCTCCACGATCTCCGCCGGCGCGGGTGCCTGGGCGGTCCGGGTCCACGAGGTCCGGTCCAGCGCCGACGCCGTACGCGTGTGCCGTGCCGTCGAAGGAGCCGTGTGACCACGCCGCCCGCGGGTTCCGACGAGAACGGCGCCCCCGGCACCCCGGACGCGGCGGCTGACGTAGCCGCCGTCGAACGGGCGAACACCGACTTCTACGAGGCGATGGAGAGCGGCGACTACGAACGTCTCGCCGACCGCTGGCTGCCCGGCGAGGACCTCACGGTCTCCTGCGTCCACCCCGGCTGGCCGGTGCTCCGGGGCCGCGGCGACGTGCTGCGCAGCTACGCGCTCATCATGGCGAACACCGAGTACATCCAGTTCATCCTGACCGACGTCGACATCGCCATGACCGGGGACACCGCCCTGGTCAACTGCACGGAGAACATCCTCAGCGGTGGCCCCGCCGAGGGGGACGACACCGTGGGCCCGCTGGTCGGCCAGCTGGTCGTCGCGACCAACGTGTTCCGGCGCACCCCGGACGGCTGGAAGCTCTGGTCCCACCACGGGTCGCCGGTACTGACCGAATCCGACGAGGAGCCCGAGCGGGAATCCCCGGCCTGATCCGGCCCACGGCGCGACCCCGCGCGAGTGTCCCGGCCCGATCCGGCCCACGGCGCGACCCCGCGCGGGATTGAGCCCCCCGGACAGCGGGTATACGCGGACACCAGCGTCCGAGGGCGCGGCGGCCGCTCCTCCCGGGGCGACCGCCGGACGTGCCCCACCTACCCGACGCCCCGCCCTGTCGGTGCTCGCGGGTAGATTCGGGAGAAGGCGTCTTCGCCGGGGCGCGGTGCCGGTATGCCGGGCGCGCGGGCCCGGCACCCTCCGAAAGGAAGGTTCCCGCGCCCCGTGGACCAACAACAGCAGGAGTGATTCGCGTGGATCGTGTCGCGCTGCGCGGCCTCAAGGCCCGTGGACACCATGGCGTCTTCCCCCGGGAACGCGAAGAAGGCCAGACCTTCATCGTGGACCTGTCCCTGAGTCTGGACACCCGGGCCGCAGCCGCCGCCGACGATCTCTCGCGGACCGTGCACTACGGCATCGTCGCGGAAGAGGTCGTCGCCATCGTGGAGGGCGAGCCGGTCGATCTGATCGAGACCCTCGCCGAACGCATCGCCCAGCAGTGCCTCAAGCACGAGGGAGTCCACGAGGTCGAGGTGGTCGTCCACAAGCCGGACGCCCCGATCACGGTCCCCTTCGACGACGTGACCATCACCATCACCCGGAGCCGAGCATGACAGCATTTTCCGCCCGCGGGCAGAGCGACCCCACTGTCCAGCCGGTGCCGGCCTCGGTCGTCCAGCAGGTGGACGACGCCGACATCACCCTCTCCAACCCCAAGCGGGCCGTGATCTCCCTCGGCTCCAACCTGGGCAACCGCCTGGAGACCCTCCAGGGCGCCATCGACGCCCTGGAGGACACCCCCGGCGTCCGGGTCAAAGCGGTCTCCCCGGTGTACGAGACGGAGCCCTGGGGCGTGGAGCCCGGCTCCCAGCCCTCGTACTTCAACGCGGTGGTCGTCGTGAAGACGACGCTGCCGCCGTCCTCGCTGCTGGAGCGCGGCCAGGCCATCGAGGAGGCGTTCGACCGGGTCCGCGAGGAACGCTGGGGACCCCGCACCATCGACGTCGACATCGTCGCGTACGCCGACGTGGTCTCCGACGACCCGCACCTCACGCTGCCGCACCCCCGCGCCGGCGAGCGGGCCTTCGTCCTCGCGCCCTGGCACGACGTGGACCCCGAGGCCCAGCTGCCGGGCGCCGGTCCCGTCGCGGGGCTGCTGGCCGCGATCGGCCGGGACGGCGTACTGCCCCGGGCCGACCTGGAACTCCGCCTGCCCGAGTGATCCCCCGCCCCGGGGACCGGTGTGCCGGCCTGCGACGGGTACGCGGGATCACGGGGCGGTCCTCAGTCGTTAGGCTCAGGGCAGACATGACCGCGTGACGGATCGCGGGCGGCGAAGGGCGGCATGACCGGTGAAGCAACTACGGCTCCGAGTGCTGGCCGGCCTCTTCGCCGCCGCGGGCGTGCTCTCCTGGGCCGCCGCCCGCCTCTGGGACTCCCTCGGCACCCTGCCGAGCGTCCCGCTGGCGGCACCGATCGTGCTCGCGGCCATCGCCGCGGTCCTGCTGGCGACGGCCCTCTCGCTGCGCTCCCGGCTCCGCGCCCAGCGTGAGCGCCGCCCCGGGGCCAAGGGCGTCGAACCGCTGATGGCGGCCAGAGCCCTCGTCTTCGGCCAGGCCAGCGCCCTGGTGGCCGCACTGGTCGCCGGGATGTACGGCGGCACCGCCGTGTTCCTGCTGAGCCACCTGGACCTGGCGCCCCGCCGCGACCAGGCGATCTACGCGGGCGCCGCCGTGGTGGCTTCCTTCGCCGTCATCGCCGCGGCCCTCTTCCTGGAGCACGTCTGCAAGCTCCCCGAAGACCACGACGACGACAAGAGCGTGGCCGCGGCCTGAGACCGGGACCGACCCCTCGGAGCCCCGGCCCGCCCGAGCGTGCCCGTACGCCTCAGCGCGCCATGATGAGGCTCATCGCCTCGGCCCGCGTCGCCGGGTCGCGGAGCTGCCCGCGCACGGCCGAGGTGATCGTCTTCGCGCCGGGCTTGCGGATGCCGCGCATCGACATGCACATGTGCTCGCACTCGATGACGACGATGACGCCGCGCGGTTCCAGGATCTCCATCAGGGACTCGGCGACCTGCGTGGTGAGCCGCTCCTGCACCTGCGGCCGGCGGGCGTAGACGTCCACCAGGCGGGCCAGCTTGGAGAGCCCGGTGATCTTCCCCGAGGTCGCCGGGATGTACCCCACGTGCGCGACCCCCCGGAACGGCACCAGGTGGTGCTCGCAGGTGGAGAAGACCTCGATGTCCTTCACCAGGACCATCTCGTCGTGCCCCAGGTCGAACGTGGTCGTCAGGACGTCCGCGGCCTCCTGGAAGAGCCCCGCGAAGATCTCCCGGTACGCCCGCGCGACGCGCCCCGGGGTCTCCAGGAGCCCCTCACGGTCCGGGTCCTCGCCCACGGCGATCAACAGCTCCCGTACGGCGGCCTCGGCCCGCTTCTCGTCGAACTCGCCGTACGGGCCGTTCGCGTGAGCGCCGTCCAGCGTCACCGGGTCGGTCATCTGTGCCTCGTTCCTCTGCGCGCCGGCTGCGCGGTGCCTGCGCGGCCAGCAGAAAAGCCGCGCCCCCACAGGCTAAAACCTGGGGGGCGCGGCATCCATTCCGGTGCGGGCGGGCGGCGGGTGAGGGCCGTCACACCCGGTCGGTGCGGAGGTCAGCTCTCCGGACGGTCCTCCGAGGGGAGTTCCTTGGCCGGGGCGGCGTCCGAAGGAGCCGCCGAGCCGTTGGCACCGGCCGAGCCGTTGGTCAGGGCCAGCTCCTTCGGCGAGAGCACCGGCGGACGCGTCGACGGGGTACGCCGGGCGGAGCCGGTCCACGCCGGGCGGGCCGGACGCTTCACGAGCGGGGCGAAGATCTCCGCGATCTCCTCCTTGCCCAGGGTCTCCTTCTCCAGGAGCTGGAGGACCAGGGTGTCGAGGATGTCGCGGTTCTCGACCAGGATCTCCCACGCTTCGTTGTGGGCGGTCTCGATGAGCTTCTTGACCTCTTCGTCGACGAGCCCCGCGACCTCTTCCGAGTAGTCGCGCTGGTGGCCCATCTCACGGCCCACGAAGGGTTCGGTGTTGTCGCCGCCGAACTTGATCGCACCGAGCCGCTCGGTCATGCCGTACTGCGTCACCATCGCGCGGGCCGTGGCGCTGGCCTTCTCGATGTCGTTGGCGGCACCGGTGGTCGGGTCGTGGAAGACCAGCTCCTCCGCCGCGCGCCCGCCCAGCATGTACGCGAGCTGGTCGAGCATCTCGTTGCGCGTCGTGGAGTACTTGTCCTCCTCCGGGAGCACCATCGTGTAACCGAGGGCACGGCCGCGGGAGAGGATCGTGATCTTGTGCACCGGGTCCGACTGGGGTGAAGCCGCCGCGACCAGGGCGTGTCCGCCCTCGTGGTACGCGGTGATCTTCTTCTCCTTCTCGGACATGATCCGGGTCCGCTTCTGCGGGCCGGCCACGACGCGGTCGATCGCCTCGTCCAGGGTGGAGTTGTCGATCAGCTTCTTGTTGCCGCGCGCCGTGAGGAGCGCCGCTTCGTTCAGCACGTTCGCGAGGTCGGCACCGGTGAAGCCGGGGGTACGTCGGGCGACGGCGTTCAGATCGACGTCGTCGGTGACCGGCTTGCCCTTCTTGTGCACCTTGAGGATCTCCAGGCGCCCCAGCATGTCCGGGCGGTCCACGGCGATCTGACGGTCGAAACGGCCCGGACGCAGCAGCGCCGGGTCGAGGATGTCCGGCCGGTTGGTCGCGGCGATCAGGATCACGCCGCCCTTGACGTCGAAACCGTCCATCTCGACGAGCAGCTGGTTGAGCGTCTGCTCGCGCTCGTCGTGACCGCCGCCCATACCGGCACCGCGGTGCCGGCCGACGGCGTCGATCTCGTCGACGAAGACGATCGCCGGGGCGTTCGCCTTGGCCTGCTCGAAGAGGTCACGGACCCGGGAGGCACCGACACCGACGAACATCTCGACGAAGTCGGAGCCGGAGATCGAGTAGAACGGCACGCCCGCTTCGCCGGCGACGGCGCGTGCGAGCAGCGTCTTGCCCGTACCGGGCGGCCCGTAGAGCAGGACACCCTTCGGGATCTTGGCGCCGACGGCCTGGAACTTCGCCGGCTCCTGGAGGAACTCCTTGATCTCCTGGAGCTCCTCGACGGCCTCGTCCGAGCCCGCCACGTCGGCGAACGTCGTCTTCGGCGTGTCCTTGGTGATCAGCTTGGCCTTGGACTTGCCGAACTGCATGACCTTGGAGCCGCCGCCCTGCATCTGGTTCATCAGGAACAAGAAGATGACCACGATGAGGACGAAGGGCAGGAGCGACAGCAGGATCGAGAGGAACGGCGACTGCTTCGACGGCGAGACGGTGTAACCCTTCTCGATGTCACCGCTCTCGAACTTCTGCTGCAGCGTGTCGGCGAGGTCGACGCCCTGGCTGCCGATGTAGCTGGCCTGGAACTTGCTGCCGGACTCGCCCTTGAGCTTCTGGCCGTCCTTCAGCTCGATCTTGAGGATTTGTTCGTCACCGGTGGTCAGCTTGGCCGACTCCACCTGGTTCTTGCTGATCGCCTGGACCACCTTGGCGGTGTCCACCGTCTTGTAGCCGCCGGACGAGCCGACGACCTGCATCAACACGACCACGGCGAGGACGGCCAGCACGATCCACATGACCGGCCCACGGAAGTATCGCTTCACGTCCATCCATACGGAGCGAAGTCGCCCCGTCCCTCCTGCCCGTAGGTAAATGCTGCTGTGAGATTGAGACTGCTCTTCGGACCGTACCCCAGCATTGTGGCCTTCGACCGCCGAGGACGTACCGGAAACCCTTATTCGAGACCTTCAACGGCGGGAGCGCGGTAAGGGTTCCCGGCGCCGCCGTGTTCCGGGAACGGCCCCGGCCGGCGTGCGGCGGGGGCCGTTGCTCCCGATTCTCCCGACGGAGTCTCAGCCGCCGTACACGTGCGGGGCGAGGGTGCCGACGAAGGGGAGGTTGCGGTACTTCTCCGCGTAGTCCAGCCCGTAGCCGACGACGAACTCGTTGGGGATGTCGAAGCCGATCCACTTCACGTCGATCGCGACCTTGGCGGCGTCCGGCTTGCGCAGCAGGGTGCAGACCTCCAGGCTCGCCGGCTCGCGCGACCCCAGGTTGGAGAGCAGCCAGGACAGCGTCAGCCCGGAGTCGATGATGTCCTCGACGATCAGGACGTGCTTGCCCTTGATGTCGGTGTCCAGGTCCTTGAGGATGCGGACGACACCGGAGGACTGGGTGCCCGCGCCGTACGACGAGACGGCCATCCAGTCCATGGTGGCGGGGGTGGACAGCGCGCGGGCCAGGTCGGCCATGACCATCACCGCGCCCTTGAGGACCCCGACGAGGAGCAGATCCTTGCCCGCGTACTCCGCGTCGATCTTGGCGGCGAGCTCGACGAGTTTCGCGTCGATCTCTTCCTTCGTGAGGAGCACCGACTGGAGGTCGCTGCCCATGTCCTTCTCGTTCACCCGCGTCTCTTTCTTCGCCCGCCCGGCCCGGTGCGTGTCACCCGGGCCCGGCCGGCCGTCTCGCCTGCACTTCAGCCGCTTGCACTTCAGCTCTGCCGGATGACCAGTCTGCCACCCTGACGCCGGGCTTCGACGCGGCCGGGCAGGTTGAGGGTGCGCTGGCCCCGCCAGCCGGTGATCAGACGGTCCACTTCCTCGACGTGCCGGGCGAAGAGCGAACCGGCCGGGGCGCCCGCCTCGATGACCGCACGGCGCAGCACCCGGCGGCGTACGGCGGGCGGCAGCGCGAAGAGCTTGGCGCAGTCCAGCTCCCCGTCGTCGTCGCGCACGGCGCGGGCGGCCTCGGCGGCCCAGCCGTCCAGGGCGTCGGCGTCGTCCCGGGAGAGCTGGGCCGTACGGGCGAGCGCCTCCACGACGCCCTTGCCGAGGGCCTTCTCCAGGGCGGGCAGGCCCTCGTGGCGGAGGCGGGAGCGGGTGTAGGCGGGGTCGGCGTTGTGCGGGTCGTCCCAGACGGGCAGGGACTGGACGAGGCAGGCCTTGCGGACGGTCTGGCGGTCGAGCTGGAGGAACGGGCGGCGGTAGCGGCCGGACGGGCCGGAGGCGGCGGCCATGCCGGAGAGCGAGCGGATGCCGGAGCCCCGGGCGAGCCCGAGCAGCACCGTCTCGGCCTGGTCGTCACGGGTGTGCCCGAGCAGGATCGTGGCGGCGCCGTGGCGTTCCGCGGCGGCGTCGAGCGCGGCGTAGCGGGCGTCGCGGGCGGCGGCTTCGGGGCCGCCCTCGCGTCCGACGTGGACGGCGACGGCCTCGACGGGGTCGAGGTCCATGGCGGTCAGCCGGGTGACGACCTCGGCCGCGCGCAGTCCGCTGCCGGTCTGGAGGTTGTGGTCGACGGTGATGCCGCCGGCCCGTACGTCGAGCTTGCGGGCCTCGAAGGCGAGGGCCGAGGCGAGCGCCATGGAGTCGGCGCCGCCGGAGCAGGCCACGAGGACGAGGGGCCGGGGCGGGACGACGGGCCGTTCGGGGAAGGCCGTCCGGCCGGCACCGCCGGCTTCGGCGAGGAGGTGGTTTCCGGGCCGGTCGGGGTGGAAACCCTGGCCGGTGCGGAGGGTGTGTTCGGTGAGTACGTCGTGGAGTACGCGGCGGACCGCCAGGCGTATCGCCGCGACCGCAGGATGGGGACCCATGTCCGGTGCCCTTCTGGAGTTCTGGGAGGTGCCTCCGAGAGGCGGGACGGCGCGAGGTGCCCTCCCTGACGTCACTCAGAGTGCGTCGATGGTGACAGAGGCAAGCTGTCAGTCGAGCATTGCACGGCTTCCCATGCCCTCATGGTCCCTCGGATGGGTGATTGGAGGACCTTTATCCGGCCGTGGACCGCGTCAAGATCACGAATCTGCCTTACGGTGCACGCGCGCGACCCAGTCCGCGGGGGAGGCGATCTCGGCCTTCGTCGGGAGGGTGTTGGGCGAGGTCCACACCCGGTTGAACCCGTCCATGCCGACCTCGGCGACGACGGCGCTCACGAACTTCTCGCCGTCGCGGTACTGGCGGAGCTTCGCGTCCATACCGAGCAGCTTGCGCAGGGTCAGGTCGAGGCGGCCCGCGCCGCGTGCCCGGCGCTGCTGGAACTTCTCGCGGATCTCGGCGACCGAGGGGACCACCGCCGGTCCGACCCCGTCCATGACGAAGTCGGCGTGGCCCTCCAGCAGGGACATCACGGCGGTGAGCCGGCCGAGGATCTCGCGCTGGGCGGGCGTCTGGACGAGTTCGACGAGGCTGCGTCCGCCGCCCTCGCCACGCTCGCCCTCGGGCCGTCCCCCGACGAGCGACTGCACGGCCTCGCGCAGTTGTTCGACGAAGGTGGCGGGGTCCACGTCGGTCTCGTCCAGGAAGGACTGGATCTCGCCCTGGAGGTGGTCGCGCAGCCACGGCACCCCGGTGAACTGGGTGCGGTGGGTCTCCTCGTGGAGGGCGACCCAGAGCCGGAAGTCGTGCGGGTCGACGTCGAGTTCGCGCTCCACGTGGACGATGTTCGGGGCCACCAGGAGCAGCCGGCCACCGCCCTGGTCGAGGGCGGGCAATTCCCGGCTCGCGGGGGCGAAGGTCTCGTACTGGCCGAGCACCCGGGAGGCGAGGAAGGACAGCAGCATGCCGAGTTCGACGCCGGTCACCTTGCCGCCGACGGCCCCGATGACGCTCTGGCCGGGTCCGCCGCCGCGCCGTTCCTTCATCTTGCCGAGCAGGGGGCGCAGGAGTTCGCGGAACCCCGCGACGTTGGCCTTGATCCAGCCGGCCCGGTCCACGACCAGGACAGGTGTGTCGGCCGGGACGGGGGACCCGGGGCCCTCGGGGATCATCCGGGTGAAGGAACGGACGTGTTCCTCCGAGGCCTTGGCGTGGCGGCGCAGCTCCGCGACGACGGCGCGCGCCTCCTCGCGGTCGATCTCGGGACCAGGCCGCACGAGCCGGGTCGCGGTCGCCACCGCGAGATTCCAGTCGACCATCTCGGCACCACCGATGCTCGTCATGCGTCAACCGTACGTGAGGGTGCGCCTCGGTGGTGGGGCGTTGACGGGCCGGACGGTGACCGAAAGGGCTGTCCTGCGGCTCCCGGCGAGGCGTGGCGCGCCGATCCGCCACGGATCGCGGGACAGCCCCTAACCGGCGCTCGTGGCCAGCGCCGTGGCGAGGTCGTCGAGGGCCTTCTCCGCGTCGCCGGGGGAGGTGGTGCCGGAGGTGAGGAAGGCGAAGGCGAGCAGCCGTCCCCGGGCGTCCACGACCGTGCCGGCCAGGGCGTTGACGCCGGTGAGGGTGCCCGTCTTGGCCCGTACGAGTCCGGCGCCGACCGACTTCTCGCCGAACCGGCCGTCGAGCGTGCCGCTGAAACCGGCCACCGGGAGTCCGGTGAGGACGGGGCGCAGTTCGGGGTGGGCGGGGTCGGCCGCGCGGGCGAGCAGTCCGGCGAGGAGGGCGGCGGAGACCTTGTCGTTCCGGTCGAGTCCGCTGCCGTCGCCGAGCCGGGCGCCGGTGACGGGCATCCCGATCTTCTTCAGCTGGGCGGTGACCGCGCCGCGGGCTCCGGCGAAGCTGGCCGGGCGGCCGGTACCGAGGGCGGTCTGCCGGGCGAGGGCCTCGGCGAGGTCGTTGTCGCTGTTGGTGAGGGTGCGTTCGACCAGCGCGGAAAGCGGGTCCGAGCGGTGGGTCGCGAGGGTGGTCGCCTGGGCGGCGGCACGGTGGGAGCGCGGTTCGGCCGTCGCGTTCACGCCGCTGTCCTTCAGGTACCCGGCGAACAGGCGTGCGGCTTCGGCGGCGGGGTCGCCGGAGCGCGCGGTGGGCCCGTGGTCGCTCTTGTCGAGGCGCCCCTCGCGGACCATCAGCGCGCTCACCGGCGCGATGTTGTCGTTGGGGCCGATGGGGTGACGGACGGGCCCGGAGTAGGCGGAGGCGTCGTACGTCAGGACGACCTCGCGCACCTTCCGGTCCGTCAGGGCCTTCGCGGTGGACCGTGCCAGCGCGCGCAGCCCGGCCTCGTCCAGGGTGGGGTCGCCGCCGCCGACGAGGGTGACGGTGCGCAGGTCGGGCGAGGCGCGCACGGTGGTGTCGATGCGGTGGTCGGGGCCGAGCGCGGAGAGGGCGGCGACCGTGGTGGCGAGCTTGACGGTGGAGGCCGGGGTCATGGGCGTACCGGCGGCGCGCGCGTAGACCTGCTTGCCGGTGGTGGTGTCGACGACGACGGCCGTCGTACGGGTGCCGAGGGCGGACACCTTCATCAACGGGTCCAGGGCCTTGCCCGGCGCGAGCGCCGCCCCGGCCGGGGTCCGGCCGGTGCCGGTACCGAGCGCGGCCAGCACCGCGGCGGCGCTGGGGGCCGGTGCGGGCTCCGCCGGGCCCGCCTCGGCACTCCGGTGAGCTGTGTCACCTGTACGGCCCCGGTCTGCGGCCCGGACGCGTTCGGCCGTACGCTGACCGTTGTCCCAGGGGCCGGCGGCGAACACGGCGCCGGCGGCGACCACCAGGCCGACGACCGCGGAGCCTGCGACGAGCCGCCAGCTGTCCGGCAGGGCCGGTTTTCCGGTCAGGCTCTTCAGCTTGCCCCAGGGGTCCGACGGTTCCTTCGACGGTTCATCCACCGGCTCGGCCACCGTTGACCAGCCCCTTTCGCGAGCACTCTTCTGCGTGGGGGACACTTAACCACCAGTCGTATGTGTTGATCATGGAGGAGCCACCCGTGGAGTTCGACGTCACCATCGAGATCCCGAAGGGTTCGCGGAACAAGTACGAGGTGGACCACGAGACCGGTCGGATCCGCCTGGACCGTCGACTCTTCACCTCGACCAGCTACCCCGCCGACTACGGATTCGTCGAGAACACCCTCGGCGAGGACGGCGACCCGCTGGACGCGCTGGTCATCCTGGACGAGCCCACGTTCCCCGGATGCCTCATCAAGTGCCGCGCCATCGGCATGTTCCGCATGACGGACGAGGCCGGCGGCGACGACAAGCTGCTGTGCGTCCCCGCGTCGGACCCGCGCGTCGAGCACCTGCAGGACATCCAGCACGTGTCGGAGTTCGACCGCCTGGAGATCCAGCACTTCTTCGAGGTCTACAAGGACCTGGAGCCGGGCAAGTCCGTCGAGGGCGCCGACTGGGTCGGCAAGACCGCGGCCGAGGCCGAGATCGAGGCCTCGTACAAGCGTCTGCAGGACCAGGGCGGCGCGCACTGACGCGGTCCCTCCCCGGGGCCGCACGGCCCCTTCCGGTTCCGCTTCCGCTTCCGTACGGGTGGCGGGGCCGGGTCCGCACGGAGACCCGAGGGTCTCCGTGACGGCCTGAGGACAGCGTGGACGGGCGGTACACCTCACCGGTGTGCCGCCCGTTTCGCGTGCGGGTCCCTTGACCGTGCCCATACTGGGCAGGAGTGCGGCCAGGACTCATCGGCCCAGGAAGAGCGAGGTCAGGCAGTGGCGGAACAGGGCGGTCCGGAGGACCAGAAGCCCCAGTCCGACGAGGCGCACAGTGCGTTCACCGCGCCCGCCGGAGTGGAGCAGCCCACCCTGCCGCTCGAAGACGACCAGCCGACCTCGGAGTTCGCGGTACCGGTCGGCGTGCAGCCGGAGCCGCCCGGGACGGGTTCCGCTTCCGGTCCGGGAGGGGCCGGCAAGAACCTGTCGAACTCGGACACGCTCGGCTCGGCGTTCACGCCGCCCCGGACGTACGACGCGAGCCAGACACCCGCCTTCACCCCCGCGCAGGGCATCCCGATGATCCGGCTGACCAAGGAGGCGCCCTGGCAGGACCGGATGCGCACCATGCTCCGGATGCCGGTCACCGAACGGCCCGCGGCGGAGAGCGTCCAGCGGACGGACGATTCGGGGCCCGCCGTACCGAGGGTGCTCGACCTGACGCTCCGTATCGGCGAGCTGCTCCTGGCCGGCGGCGAAGGGGCCGAGGACGTGGAGGCCGCGATGTTCGCGGTGACGCGTTCCTACGGTCTGGACCGGTGCGAGCCGACCGTCACCTTCACCCTGCTCTCCATCTCGCACCAGCCCTCGCTGGTCGAGGACCCGGTCACGGCGAGCCGCACGGTGCGCCGCCGGGGCACCGACTACAACCGGCTGGCCGCCGTCTTCCGGCTGATCGACGACATCACCACCGAGGACGTGGACGTCTCGCTGGAGGAGGCGTACCGGCGCCTCGCGGAGATCCGCCGCAACCGCCACCCCTTCCCCGGCTGGGCGCTCACGGTGGCCGCCGGGCTGCTCGCGGGAGCGGCCTCGGTGCTGGTCGGCGGTGGCGTGGTGGTGTTCTTCGTGGCGGCAGCCGGCGCGATGCTCGGCGACCGGCTGGCCTGGCTCTGCGCGGGGCGCGGGCTGCCGGAGTTCTACCAGTTCACCGTCGCCGCGATGCCGCCCGCCGCGCTCGGGGTGGCGCTGACGCTCACCCACTGGAGCGATGTGCGGCCGTCCGCCGTGATCACCGGTGGGCTCTTCGCGCTGCTGCCCGGGCGGGCCCTGGTGGCGGGTGTGCAGGACGGCCTGACCGGCTACTACATCACCGCCGCCGCACGCCTGCTGGAGGTCATGTACTTCTTCATCGGGATCGTGGTCGGGGTGCTGGTGGTGCTCTACCTGGGGCTCCAGCTGGGCGCCACGCTCAATCCGGAGGAACGTTTCGTCGCACACGACCGGCCGGTGCTCCAGATCCTGATGTCGATGACGCTGAGCCTGGCCTTCGCGATCCTGCTCCAGCAGGAACGGTCCACCGTCTTCGCGGTGACCCTGAACGGCGGGGTCGCCTGGATCATCTACGGGGCGATGGCCCGCACCGGCGGCCTCTCACCGGTCGCGGCGACGGCGGTGGCGGCCGGCCTGGTGGGCCTGTTCGGGCAGCTCTTCTCGCGCTACCGCTACACCTCCTCGCTGCCGTTCATCACGGCGGCCATCGGCCCGCTGTTGCCCGGTTCGGCGACGTACTTCGGGCTGCTGGGCGTCGCCCAGGGCGAGCTGGACCGGGGGCTCGCCTCGCTGTCCACGGCGGTGGCGACGGCGCTGGCCATCGCGATCGGGGTGAACCTCGGGTCCGAGATCTCCCGGCTCTTCATGCGGGTACCGGGCACGGAGACGGGCGCGGGCCGCACCGACCAGGGCGAGGACTCGGTGCCCAGCTCCACGCCGCTGACCGACGCCCAGTCCAAGGCGCTGGAGGCCTCCGGGGC
>NZ_JBSFVR010000044.1:0-32274 GCF_053592415.1 Streptomyces sp. NPDC002690
CGACGTTGTCGAGCGCCTCGCGGTGGTTGCCGATGTAGCCGGGGGGGTCGATGGTGCGGAAGCCCGGGTG
This sequence comes from Streptomyces sp. NPDC002690, assembly GCF_053592415.1. NCBI lineage: Bacteria > Bacillati > Actinomycetota > Actinomycetes > Kitasatosporales > Streptomycetaceae > Streptomyces > Streptomyces sp. NPDC002690. Next base: position 71 of record NZ_JBSFVR010000044.1, read on the forward strand.
GGTGTGGTCGGCCCCGAACTCGGTGAGCACCCGCGTGTACACCTTGGCGGGACGGCCCGCCCCCGGCCCCGAACGGCCCGTCAGCCGGCGGCTGCCGCTCGCCAGCAGGCCCGCTTCGGTCAGCTTGTCCAGATGGTGCGCGGCCAGTGTGCGCGCCACCCCGGTCGCCTCGGCGGCCTCGTTGCGCCCGACCTCGCGGCCCTGCGCCGCCACGTATGCGTACAGGCGGCGGCGTACTGGGTCCTGCAGCATTGCGATCGCGTCGATGTCCTCCACCCGGCCATTCTAGGAACAACGCAGGTTGGAGATAGAAAGCGGCTTCGACCGCCGCGCGACGAGCCCTGCGGGACGGCACCGCCGGCGTCCCGCCCCGGGACGCGCCAGGCACGTCCCGGCCGTCCCCGCGGCGGCGTCCGTCACCGCTCCCGCCCTGCCCGGTCCCCGGCCGTGACGACCTCGAAGGGGGGCAGCAGGGCGCGGGGGTCGTGGCCGGACTTCCACAGGCCGATCAGGAGCGCGGTCGCCGACTCCAGCTGATCAGCGCGCTCCAGGCCACCGAGCGTGAGCGGCACGTGTCCGAGATCGCGCACCAGTGTGCGTACGGCCTCCAGCGCGGCCTCCTCGTCGCCGCAGAGCGGAACGGCGAGCGGGCCCTCGGCCGTGGCGGCGGCGAGCGGGTCGAGCCGCCACACGGAGTCGGGGAGGTGGTTGAAGGCCTTCACCACCCCGGCCCCGGTGGTACGGGCGAGGGTGCGGGCGGCGCCCGGACCGGTGCCGGTGGTGAGCAGCAGGCCGGGGCCGATCGCGTTGGTGCAGTCGATCAGCACCCGGCCCCGCAACGCGCCTTCGCCCGCGCCGAGTCCGGCGAGCACGCCCGCCAGGGCGTCGTGGGGCAGGGCGAGCAGAACCGCGTCCCCGAAGCGGGCCGCCTCGCCCAGCGTGCCGGGGTGGCCGCCGGCCCGGTCCGCGAGGGCACACGACCGTTCGGGGGACCGCCCGCCGAAGAGCACCTCGTGCCCGGCCGCGGCCCAGCGCGTGCCGAGTGCGTCCGCCATGTTTCCCGTACCGAGCACGCCGATGCGCATCCGTGTTCTCCCCTCCGTCGGCGCCGCTCCACGGTCCGGGAGCGACGCCTGTGACGTTAGGAGATGCGGCACTTACCATGTGGTGCCCAAGTGGTGTGCGCAGAGGGGGCGTTGTGGAACGGGTGCTGGCCGACTGCCGGGCGAGACTCGCGTTCGACCTGCTGGCGAACACCTGGAACGCCGTGGTGGTACAAGCATTGGGGGCCGGACCGCTGCGCCCGCGCGATCTGCGCGCGGCCATTGGTTCGATCAGCCCCAAGGTGCTCAACGAGACCCTGCGCAGGCTCACGGAGTACGCGCTGGTGGAGCGTACGGTCCCCGCCGGGGCGCCGCGCCGCGTCGCGTACGCGCTGACCCCGCTCGGCCGGACGCTGCTGGAGCCGATCGCGGCGCTGGGCCGCTGGTCGGCCGAGCACGGGGACGCCTTCGTGGCGGCGCAGGGCTGGGACGACTGAGCCGGCCTCCGCGCCGGTTCACCCGAGTCCGGCCCGTGCGCCCGCGGGCGCCGCCGGCGAGCGCCGTGTCACCAGCGGGGGATCGCCGGGGTCACCCACTCCGGGTCGGCCTTGCGCATCGCCGCCGCGTCGTCGCGGTCGCGCAGGGTGCCGTCGTCGTCCAGCCAGCGCCGGTGGAGGGCGGCCAGCCGGTCGCGGTCGAGTTCGACGCCGAGGCCGGGGGCGTCGGAGACGGTCAGGCGGCCGTCCTCGAACACGTGACGGGTGGTGATGACGTCCTCGGTCTGCCAGGGGTAGTGGCTGTCGCAGGCGTAGTCGAGGTTGGGCACGGTGGCGGCGACATGGGTCATCGCGGCGAGGCTGATGCCGAGGTGGGTGTTGGAGTGCATGGAGAGACCCACCCCGAACGTCCGGCAGATCGCCGCCAGTTCACGGGTGCGGTGCAGTCCGCCCCAGTAGTGGTGGTCGGAGAGGACGACCTGGACGGCGTCCTTCGCGAAGGCTTCGGGCAGTTCGGCGAGGGTGGTGACGCACATGTTGGTGGCGAGCGGCACGTCCGTGCCCGCCGACACCTCCGCCATCGCGGGCGTTCCGCTCGCGGGGTCCTCCAAGTACTCCAGCACGCCTCCCAGTTCGCGCGCTACGTACAGCGAGGTCTCCACCGACCAGGCGCCGTTGGGGTCGAGCCGGAGCGGGCGGCCGGGGAATGCCTCGGCCAGTGCGCGGATCGCGGCGATCTCCTCGTCGGGCGGGAAGACGCCGCCCTTGAGCTTGAAGGACCCGAAGCCGTGCTCCCGGGCGAAGCGTTCGGCCTGGGCGACGACCCCGGCCGGGTCGACGGCGGCGCCCCAGTCGTCCGCCTCGCCGCCCTCGGGGTGGGCCGCCCAGCGGTAGAAGAGGTACGCGCTGTAGTCGACGGCGTCGCGGACCTTGCCGCCGAGCAGGGCGTGCACGGGCAGGCCGAGCGACTTGCCGAGCGCGTCCAGGCAGGCGACCTCGAAGCCGGAGACGACGGAGAGCCGGAGCTTGTCGGCCGTCCGGACACCTCGCAGGCCACCCGCGTCGACCCCCTCCCCCTGGCCCCGGGCCTCGCGGGAATCGCCGCACACCTCCTCCGCGAGGGCGAAGAGGCCGTTCAGGTCGCTGACCGAGCGGCCCACGAGCGCCTGGGCGAGCGGGCGGGCGAGATCGAGGTAGACGGAATCGCCGTACGTCTCCCCGATCCCGGTCACGCCACCCCGTGTGACCACTTCCACGATGAGGCGCGGGGTGTAGGGCTGGTGCACGCCCTGAGTGTTCAGCAGGGGCGGGTCGGCTATGAGAATCGGGGTGAGCCGGACGTCCTCGATCAACAACGCTGTATCCATACGTGAACTCTATTCAGGGATGCGTTCGAACGCCAGGGTGCCCGGCCGGACCGGCGCCACTTCACCCGCGCGGATTCGGACCACTCACTGGACGACATACCGACTGGTCGGCATCATGGGCACGTTCGGTCCCACCACCCCGGAGGTGCGCGTCATGAGTTCAGTCCCCCCGCCAGGACTCGACCCCGTCCTGCTGCGCGGCCATCTCGACCGCGAGCGGCCGGGGCTGGTGAGCGGACCGCTCGAAGCCCGGCTCATCGAGGGCGGGCGGTCGAACCTGACGTACACCGTCACCGACTCCGTCCGTACCTGGGTGGTCCGCAGACCGCCGCTGGGCCACGTCCTCGCCACCGCGCACGACATGAAGCGCGAACACCGGGTGATCGACGCCCTCTACCCGACCGCGGTGCCGGTGCCCAAGGCGGTGCTGCTCTGCGAGGACGACTCCGTCATCGGGGCGCCGTTCTACGTCATGGAGTACGTGGAGGGCACCCCCTTCCGCACGGCCGAACAGCTCGCCCCGCTCGGCGCCGACCGGACCCGGCAGGTGGTCCTGGGGCTGGTGGACACCCTGGTCGACCTGCACGCGGTGGACCCGGCGACGGTCGGGCTGGGCGACTTCGGGCGCCCTGAGGGCTTCCTCGACCGGCAACTGAGTCGATGGGGCAAGCAGTTGGATGCCTCACGCAACCGCGAGCTGGCCGGCATCGACGAACTGCACGCCGGCCTCGGCCGTGCACTGCCCGACTCGCCCGCACCGACCGTCGTGCACGGAGACTACCGCCTGGACAACGCGCTGATCGGGGCCGACGACTCCGTCAAGGCCGTGCTCGACTGGGAGATGTCCACCCTCGGCGACCCGCTCACCGACCTCGGGCTGCTGGTGATGTACAGCTCCGACCTGGGACTTCCCCAGTCGCCCGTCTCCACGACGAGCGGCGCCCCGGGCCACCCCTCCCCCGCCGAGCTGATCGAGCGCTACGCCGCGCGCTCCGGCCGGGACACCTCCGGCCTCTCCTGGTACACCGCGTTCGCGTGGTTCAAGCTCGCCGTGATCCTGGAGGGCATCCACTACCGCTACACCCTGGGCCAGACGGTCGGCGCGGGCTTCGACCGCATCGGCGAACTCGTCCCCCTCTTCATCGAGCACGGCCTCACCACCTTCCAGGAAGGCTGATCACCCGCATGGACTTCGCATTCGACGCCCGCACCGAGGAGCTGCGCACCAGGCTGCTCACCTTCATGGACGAGCACGTCCACCCGGCGGAGAAAACCGCCGAGGAGCAGCGGGCCCTGCTCGCCTCGCCGTGGCAGACCCCGCCGGTCGTGGCGGAGCTGAAGGCCGAGGCACGCCGCCAGGGTCTGTGGAACCTCTTCCTGCCCGACGCCGAGCACGGCGCGGGGCTGACCAACCTCCAGTACGCACCGCTCGCCGAAATCAGCGGCCGTTCGCCGCAGTTGGCGCCGACCGCGCTGAACTGCGCGGCGCCGGACACCGGGAACATGGAGGTGCTCCACCAGTTCGGTACGGACGCCCAGAAGAAGCAGTGGCTGGAGCCCCTGCTCGCGGGCGAGATCCGTTCGGGGTTCGCGATGACGGAGCCGGAGGTGGCATCCTCCGACGCGACCAACATCGAGACCCGGATCACGCGCGACGGCGACGAGTACGTCATCAACGGCCGCAAGTGGTACATCTCCGGGGCGATGAACCCGGACTGCGCGATCTTCATCGTGATGGGCAAGACCGACCCGGACGGCGCGGACATCCGCCGCCAGCAGTCGATGATCCTGGTCCCGCGCGACACCCCCGGCCTCGAAGTGCGCCGCGCCATGCGGGTGTACGGGTACGAGGACCACTGGCACGGCGGACACGCCGAGATCGTCTTCACCGACGTCCGCGTGCCGGTGGCCAACCTGATCGGCGAGGAGGGCGGCGGCTTCTCCATCGCCCAGGCGCGCCTCGGTCCGGGGCGCATCCACCACTGCATGCGACTGATCGGCATGGCGGAGCGGGCCATCGAGCTGATGTGCCGCCGCGCCGTCTCCCGTACGGCCTTCGGCAAGCCGCTCGCCCAGCAGGGCGTGGTGCAGAACTGGATCGCGGACGCCCGGGTGACGGTCGAGCAACTGCGGCTGCTGGTGCTGAAGACGGCTTGGCTGATGGACACCGTGGGCAACCGGGGGGCGCACACCGAGATCCAGGCCATCAAGATCGCGACGCCCCGGGCGGTGCTCGGCATCCTCGACGACGCGGTCCAGCTGCACGGCGCGGGTGGCGTGAGTCAGGACTTTCCCCTCGCCGAACTCTGGTCCTCCGCACGGACGTTGCGCCTGGCGGACGGCCCGGACGAGGTGCACCAGCGCTCGCTGGCCCGGCGGGAGATCAAGAAGTACCTCTGACGGGGCGGGCGGTGGGGCCGGGGTGCGGGTGGGAAGGCCCCCGCACGTCGGCCTCCTCACCGGCGCGGCCCTGCCGGACCGGGAATGCGGGTGCTCCGCCGGAGTGGGCCGTGCGAGCATCGGCGGGTGACCGATGACGAGGGCCTGTTTCACGCGCGACTGATCGGCGAGCGGCTCGACCGGGTGGCCACGGAGCTGCGCCCGCGCTCCGACGACGGGCCGTCGCTGCTCCGCCTCCGGCTGCACATGGACGGACTCGGCCCCGTCCTGTTCGGTGCCGCCGGGACCGGCTTGTCGCTGCGCGCCGAACCCGACGCCGGCACGGAGCACGGCGACGTCCGGTGGACGGAGGACCCGCCGGAGCTCCCGCTGACCCGGTTCACCGGTCAGCGCGTCCGCTCGGTGCGCGAACTCCGCCACGGGGGCGGCGGCGCGGCCGGGGCCCCGATCGGCGTCACGCTCCAGTTCCCCGGCGGGAGCGTCCACCTGCTCGGGTTCGACGGCGAGCTCCTCGTCCTGGACCAGCTCCCGGAAGCGGACGCGGCCGGAGCCCGTGTGCACGAGGACGTGACCCTCGCGCGGGTGGTGATGACCTGCCAGGAGAGCCCGTCGCAGTGGGACGCGTGGACGACAGGGGGCCAGTACCTCTATCTGCGGTACCGGCACGGCTCGGGAACCGTCGAACAGTTCCCGAGCGAGGACACGGACACGTGGGGCGACGAGGGATCGTGGCTCTGGACCGACTGGGAGGACGGAACCCCGAGCGGCTGCATCGAGCTGGAGGATTTCCTCGCCATGGCCGGTCTGCGGCTGGCGCCCGGCGTCGAGGTCCCGCCGCGGTACCGTCCCGGCTGACCGCGGACACGGCGGGGCGCGGGCCCGGAAGGGCAGGGCGCCCCGCCCGGCCGTGACCGGAACGAGGCGCCGCAGGGGCTCTCGGGATGCCCCGGGTGGAACCGTCAGAAGGTCAGCGACCAGCTGTTGATGTACCCGGTGTCGGAGGACGCCGTGTCCTGGACCTTCAGCTTCCAGATCCCGTTGGCGGTTTCCGAGGAGGCGTTGACGGTGTAGGCCGCGACGACGTTGTCCGCCGAGTCGCTGCTGCTCGCGCTCTTCAGCCGGTAGGCGGTGCCGTCCGGCGCCACCAGGTCCACCACGAGGTCGCCGCGCCAGGTGTGCCTGATGTCCACGTCGACCTTGAGGGTGGAGGGCGCGTTGCCGGTGCGCCCGGTGACGGTGATGGCGGAGGTGACGGCGGCGCCGTTGTCGGGCACGGTCACGTCGGTGGCGTTGGTGAAGACGGTGCCGGCCGGCGGGGTGGCCGTGGCGGCCGAGAGGTTCCAGACCGCGTAGGCGATGGCGTCGCTGTTGCGGTCGAGGGCGGTGTCGTCGATGTTGGCGGAGCTGTCGCAGGAGGCGTGGTAGCACCGGTCGAAGGCCAGACCCGAGGTGCCGCCCCACTTCTGGGCCTGCGCGGCGGTCTTGATGTAGTCGGCGCCGGAGAAGAGGCCGCCGACCGGGACGCCCGCGGTCTTGAAGGGCGCGTGGTCGGAGCGGCCGTCGCCCTCGGTCTCGATCTCGGTCGGTATCGAGACGCCCGCGTAGTAGTCCTTGAAGGTCTGCTCGATCGTCGGGTCGTCGTCGTAGACGAAGTAGCCGGGGTTGGGCGAGCCGATCATGTCGAAGTTGAGGTAGCCGGTGAGCTTGGCCCGCTCGGTGGTGGCGAGGTTGTTGACGTAGTACTTCGACCCGACCATCCCCAGCTCCTCCGCTCCCCACCAGGCGAAGCGGAGGTGCTTGTCGGGCTGGTAGCCGGCCCGGGAGACGGCGAGAGCGGTCTCCAGGACGGCCGCCGAACCGGAGCCGTTGTCGTTGATCCCGGCCCCGGCCGTCACCGAGTCGAGGTGGGCCCCGGCCATCAGCACCTTCGAGGTGTCGCCGCCCGGCCAGTCCGCGACGAGGTTGTAGCCCGTGGCACCGCTGGAGGTGAACTGCTGGAGGGTGGTGGTGTACCCGGCGGCGTCGAGCTTCGCCTTCACGTAGTCGACGGACGCCTTGTACCCGGTACGGCCGTGGGCGCGGTTGCCGCCGTTGGCGGTGGCGATCGACTGGAGCTGGGCGAGGTGCGCCTTGACGTTGGCGAGCGGGATGTCGGGGGCGGTGACCGCCGCGGGGGCGGTCACGACGACGGGGCGCTCGTGGGCGGCGAGCGCGCCCTCCCGGACGGCGGACAACTCCTCCCGGGCTCCCTCGATTTCGCGGGCGAGGACGTCCCGGCGCCGAGCGGCGTCCAGCCGGCCGTGTGCGGACGCGAGCCGTGCCGCGAGCTGTTCCGCGCGGGTCGCGGCCTCCTGGGCCGCCTCGACCTCGGCGGCCAGTGCCGTACGGGTGTCGTCCCAGCCGGCCAGCCAGGCGTCCGCTTCGTGGATCGTCTCGTCGTCCACCGCCGACTCGCCTTCGAGCGCGGCGCGTTCGGCGTCGATGGCGGCGCTGCGTGCCTCGGCGCGGCGGGCGGCGTCGAGACCGCCCAGTTCCTGCCGGTAGCGCCGTTCCAGCTCGGCGAGCTGCCCGGCGCCGGCGTCGGCGAGTTCCGGGGGCAGCTTCGTGCGGAAACGGTCTCGGACGGCGCCGGCCGCGGCGGCTTCGCGTTCGGCCGCGTCCCGCAGTTCGAGAGCGGGAACGATCAGGTCCGCTTTTCGGGCACGCGCCAGGCGCTCCTCGCTGCGGTCGTGCTCGGCGCGGCCTTCCTCCAGGCCGGCCGCGCGCCTGCGGGTTTCCGCGAAACGCTGCTGGAGACGGGCGAGTTCACGCTCGGTGTCCAGTGCGCGGCGGGCTGCCGCCCGGCGCTCCTCGGCGGCCGTCGCCGCGATGCGGGCGATCTCCAGCCGCTCCCCCGCGCCGGAGCGCGCGACCGCTGCCCACCCGAGCACTCCTTCGGCCAGGCCCGGTTCACCGGGCTGGGCCGTCGGCAGAGGCGTTTCGGCGGCCGGGCCCGCGGCCTGCGCCAGCCGTTGGGCGCCGGCGAGTACGCGTTCGTCCCCGGTCCTGACGCGGGACTCGGCCGCCCGGCGCAGTTCGGCGAGGCGCTCTTCGACCGCGGCGAAGCGCCGGGTGTCGAAGAGCCTGCCCAGCAGCTTGCCCCGGGCCTCGGCGTCGGCCCGCAGGAACCGTGCGAAGTCGCCCTGCGGGAGCAGCACCACCTGGCAGAACTGGTCCCGGCTCATCCCGAGGAGTTGGGTGATCTCCTCGCCGATCTCCTGGTGCGACTTGCTGAGGGCCTGCCAGCCCTTCTCCGGGTCGTACGCGCGCAGTCGGCTCTGGGCCTTCTCGGTGGTGTACCCGTCGCCCTTCTTCTTGGGGCGGGCCTGGGCCGGTGCGCGGGTGATCTCCAGGCGCCGGCCGCCGGCGGTCAGTTCCAGCAGGACTTCGGTGGGGGTGGCGGGGTCGGCGTGGTCGCTGCGGAGCGAGGTGCCGGGGCTCTGGCGGGCGCCGGGGACGGCCCCGTACAGGGCGTAGCAGACGGCGTCGAGCACCGAGGTCTTGCCGGCGCCTGTGGGGCCGTGCAGCAGGAAGAGGCCGGCCGAGGAGAGCGCGTCGAAGTCGACCTCGGCGGTGGTGCCGAAGGGACCGAAGGCGGTGAGGACGAGCCGGTGGAGCCTCATCGGGACACCTCACGGACGCCGTCGTCCACGCGTACGTCGTCGAAGGCGGCGCGCAGCACGGTGCGTTCCGACTCGTCGGGCCCGCTGCCGCCGCGCACGTGTGCCACGAAGTCCTCCGCGATGCTGTGGTCGTCGCGTCCGGCGAGTCGCTGGGCGTACGAGGCGAGCGGGTCCTCGGGGTCGCGTTCGGGGTCGAAGACGAGGTTGAGGGTGTGCGGGAAGCGTGTCGTGAGCCGCGCCATGGGGTCGGTGGGGCGGGTGGGGTCGGTGAGGGTGGCCTCGACCCAGGCGCCCCGATGGGTTTCCAGCGCGGGGTCCTCCAGGAGGTCGTCGAGCCGGCCCCGCAGCCGGGCGAGCGGCCGGGGCACGGGGCAGTCGACGCGTTCGCCGGTGACGTCACCGTCCGCGTCCAGGTCGATCAGCCACATGGTCTTGCGGTGGTCAGCCTCGGAGAAGGAGTAGGCGAGGGGGGAGCCGGAGTAGCGCACCCGCTCGCTCACCCGCTGGCTGCCGTGGAGATGGCCGAGAGCCACGTAGTCGACGCCGTCGAATACTCCTGCGGGTACGGCGGCGACCCCGCCGACGGTGATGTCGCGCTCGCTGTCGCTGGGTTCGCCGCCCGCGACGAAGGCGTGGGCGAGCACCACGGAGCGGGTGCCCGGCGCACGGTCCGCGAGGTCGGCGCGTACCCGGTCCATCGCGGCGGTGAGTACGGACTCGTGGGCGGCCTTCGCCGCTCCGAGGGAGTCCTTCACGAGGGCCGGTTCGAGGTAGGGGAGGCCGTAGCAGGCGACGTCGCCGTGGGCGTCGGTGAGAGTCACGGGGGTGCCGCAGCCGGCCGGGTCGGTACGCAGGTGGATGCCGGCCCGGTCGATGAGCCCGGCGCCGACGCCGAGCCGGCGGGCCGAGTCGTGGTTGCCGGAGATCATGACGGTGGGCACCCCGAGGGCGGCGAGCCGGTGGAGGGCGGTGTCGAAGAGTTCGACGGCGGCGAGCGGAGGCACCGCGCGGTCGTAGACGTCGCCCGCGACGAGGACCGCGTCCACCTCACGGTCGCGGACGGTCGCGACGAGATGGTCGAGGTAGGCGGCCTGGGCGTCGAGCAGGCCGACGCGGTGGAAGGACCGCCCCAGGTGCCAGTCCGAGGTGTGCAGCAGTCTCAAGGCGTGTCTCCGCCCGCTGTGATCCGCATGTCCCTCGTCCTCCGCCCCGTGGCCGGCAACGGCCTCGCGCCCCTGTCCGGGCCGTACCGGTCTCCTGAAACTGCGTGCACGGACCCGCGCGGCATGGGACCGGCCTTCAGGTCCCCGGCACGGCCGTGCGGACTCCACGCTAATGCCGTCGGGCCCCGGTTCCCGAATCGGCGGGGTCGGCGGTGGCGAACCTCACCGGCCGACGGCGCGCCTCCTGCGGCCGAGGCCGAACCTCCCGGCGGCCGGGAGCCTCGGGTCACCGGGCCGCGCGGCTCACACGTCCCCGTACGCCTCGCCGCCGAGTTCGAGCGTCGCCGAGCCGGCCGTCGCGTCGGCGAGCCAGGCCCTGAATCCGGCCACGTCCGCGTCGGGCAGTCCGATCTCCAGGGTGACCGCTTCCGCGTACCGCACCTCGCGCACGGCGGTGCCGGTGGCCCTCAGATCGTTCTCCAGCTTGCCCGCCCGCTGATGGTCGACCGTGACGGTGGCCAGCCTGTAGCGCTGCTGGGTGAGGGTTCCGATCTCGTCCAGCGCTTCGCCGACCACTCCGCCGTAGGCCCGGATCAGGCCACCGGCGCCGAGCTTCACCCCGCCGTAGTAGCGGGTCACGACGGCCACCACGTAGCGGACCTCGCGGCGCATCAGCATGTGCAGCATCGGTACGCCGGCGGTCCCACCGGGCTCGCCGTCGTCGCTGGCCTTCTGCACGGAGGCGTCGGCGCCGACCACGTAGGCGTAGCAGTTGTGGCTGGCGGTGGGGTGTTCCTTGCGGACGCGTGCGACGAACTCCTGCGCCTCCTGCTCGGTGGCGGCGGGGGCGAGCGCGCAAAGGAAGCGCGACCGGTTGATCTCGCTCTCGTGCACGCCCGCTCGGGCGACTGTCCGGTACTGCTCCTGCATGCCTCCACCCTAGGCGGTGTGCCGGGACGGCCCGTACCCGCTCCGACCAGCGGGAACACGGCGCCTCGACAGTGCGCTTCCTGAGGTGGGCGCCGTTGGTGCCATGCGGGGAATGTCGGCGGCGCGTGCCGGGTTGTCGCGGGCATGTACGCAGACGATGAGACGATCCGCCGGATTCTGCTGGAGTCCGGCGACACCTGGGCCGTGGTGGGCCTCTCCGACAACACCTCGCGGGCGGCCTACGGGGTCGCCCGGGTCCTCCAGCGGTTCGGCAAGCGTGTCGTGCCGGTCCACCCGAAGGCCGAGACGGTGCACGGCGAGCAGGGGTACGCCTCGCTGGCGGAGATCCCGTTCCCGGTGGACGTGGTGGACGTCTTCGTCAACAGCGAGCAGGCCGGCACCGTGGCGGACGAGGCCGTGGCGATCGGAGCGAAGGCCGTCTGGTTCCAGTTGTCGGTGATCGACGAGGCCGCGTACGCCCGCACCCGCGAGGCCGGTCTCGACATGGTCATGGATCGCTGCCCCGCGATCGAAATTCCCTCCCTGCACTGACCCGGTACACCCGGGTGCGATCACTTCATGTCCGAATCGTCCGACAGCGGTCGCGCCCTTCCGCCGGGGCGGGCGGCGGCGGACAATGACCGCTCGTGGACACGGTGACGTACCCGGACCGGTTGGCCGCCGAACTGCTCGCCCTGGGCGTGCGTCCCGGTGCCACGCTGATCGTGCACGCCTCGATACGCGCGGTACGCCCTCCGGACCGGTGCACGCTCTCGGTGGTCGCGGGGCTGCGGGGCGCGCTGGGGCCGGAGGGGACTCTGGTCGTCCCCGCGTTCACCCCGGAGAACTCCGACACCTCGCGCGACCATCTGGCCCGCACGGCGGGTCTCACCGGGGCGGAGCGTGCCCGGTTCCGCGCGGTGATGCCGCCCTTCGATCCGGCCCGCACGCCCGCCCCGGCCATGGGCCTGCTCGCCGAGGCGGTACGGCGGAGCCCCGGTGCCAGGCGCAGCGGCCACCCGCAGACCTCCTTCGCCGCGCTGGGTCCGGACGCCGCACGGCTGACCCGTGGTCACCGCGCCGCCTGCCACCTGGGTGAGGAATCGCCGCTCGCCCGCCTGTACGACGCGGGCGCGCAGGCGTTGTTGCTCGGCACCGGTTTCGGCACGTTCAGCGCCTTCCACCTCGCCGAGTACCGGGTCCCCGAGCCGCCGGTACGCCGTTACCGCTGCGTGGTGGGCGGGCCGGGCGGGAGCCGGTGGTGGGAGTACGAGGACGTGGCTCTCGACGATTCGGACTTCGTCGCGCTGGGCGCGGAGTTCGCGCGGTCGGCGGCCCCGGGAACCGTCCGCACCGGCAGGGTGGGCGAGGCCGCCTGCACGCTGGTGCAGGTGCGGGAAGCGGTGGACTTCGCGGTGGACCGGTTCCTGGACGGCGCGTACGGCGCTCGTCGCGCGGGCGCCGGGGAAGCGGCCGTGCCCCGCGCCGGGCGTGCGCCGAAGGGCGTGGGCGCCTGATCCGTCAGACGCCGAGCCCCTCCACCACCACCGCGCCCGGGAGCGCGGCCAGGGACTTGCCGGGGACGATGAGTTTGCCGCGACGGCTCCCGCTGCCGATGAGGACCCACTCCTCGTCGGCCACGGCCGGGTCGATCAGCAGCGGCCAGGCGGCGGGGAGGCCGATGGGCGTGATCCCGCCGTACTCCATGCCGCTCTCGCCGACCGCGAAGTCCATCGGGGCGAACGACGCCTTGCGCGCGCCGAGATGCTTGCGCACCGCGCCGTTGACGTCGACACGGGTCCGGGAGAGCACGACGCAGGCGGCCGGCGTCACGTCGGCGCCGCGCTTGCCCGCGACCACCACACAGTTGGCGGAGGTGCCGAGCAGGTCGGCGCCGTAGTGCTCGACGAAGACGGCGGTGTCGGCGAGGTCCGGGTCCGTGTCCACGTGCAGGATCTGCTCGGCGGAGAAGCCGCCCCATCCCCGGGCCACCGCCTCGGCGACCGGTGCGACGAGCAGGTCGGTGCGGTCGGCCGCCGGAGCGGTCGCCTCTTCGTCGAAGGTGCCGATGGGTGCGCGCATGGCGTCACGCTAACAGCCGCCCCGGAGCCCGATGTTGCCGGATCAGCGGACCGGCGGGATCCAGACGGCCATGGTCAGCTCGACCGGCTCGGTGCCCTCGTTGCGGTAGGCGTGGGCGACGTGCGCCTGGAAGGTCGCCGAGGTTCCGGCGGGGACCGTGTGGGAATCGCCGCCGACCACGAGGGTCAGTTCGCCCGCCGTGACGTGGAGCAGTTCGACGGTTCCCTCCAGGTGCGGGTCGGAAGCGCTGCCGTCGCCGGGCTCCAGGTGCCAGGACCAGAGTTCGAACGGCCCGCCCGCCTCGGCACCGACGAGCAGGGTGGTCGAGCTGCCGGCCTCGGTCGACCACAGGCGGACCGCCTGCTCGGGGGCGACCAGACGGACCTGCGGGCCCTGCTCGTAGTCGAGGAGCGCGGTGATGCTGACACCGAGCGCGTCGGCGAGCTTCACCGTGGTGCCGACGCTCGGGTTGGTCCTGGCCTGCTCGATCTGGATGATCATTCCCCGACTGACACCGGAGCGGGCCGCGAGAGCGTCCAGCGTGAAGCCGCGCTCCCCCCGCCAGCGCTTGAGGTTCCGTGCCAGCGACTGGGTCAACTGGTCGAGATCAGACACATTAAGTCCAATATTCTTGATGGTCGCGTACAAAATAATGAACTACGGTGTGGTGTATCCCTGCCCCAACCGTTCGCCGCACTGTACTGCGAGGCCTGTCATGTCAGCACTCTTCGCCCTGGCCACCAGCCTGCTGTGGGGGCTCGCCGACTTCGGCGGCGGCCTGCTGACCCGTCGGATTCCCGCGCTGACCGTGGTCGTCGTCTCGCAGGCGATCGCCGTCGTCGTACTGGGCGTCACCGTGGTGGCGACCGGTGCGTGGAGCGAGGCAGGCGGCCGGCTCTGGTTCGCGGTGGCGGCGGGCACGGTGGGCCCGGTGGCGATGCTCTGCTTCTACAAAGCGCTCGCCCTCGGCCCGATGAGCGTGGTCTCCCCGCTCGGTTCGCTCGGCGTCGCCGTACCGGTCTCCCTCGGCCTGCTCGCCGGGGAGCGCCCGGGTCCCGCGCAGCTGGCCGGGGTCGCCGTCGCCGTGACGGGCGTCGTCCTGGCGGGCGGCCCGGAGCTGCGCGGGGCGCCGGTACGCCGCCGGGCGGTGCTTCTGACGCTGGTCGCGGCGTTCGGCTTCGGGGCCGTCATGTCCCTGGTCGCGGAGGCTTCGACCAGTACGACGGGTCTGTTCCTGGCCCTCTTCGTGCAGCGTGTCACCAATGTCGTGGTCGGCGGCGCGGCCCTCTCGGTGTCGGTGCGCCGCGGCGGCCGGGCGCTGCCCGTGGAGGGCGGCCGGACCGTGGTGCTCACGGCGCTGCCCGCGCTGGCGTTCGTCGGACTCGCTGACGTCGCGGCGAACGGTACGTACGCCACCGCCGCGCTGCACGGCTCGGTGACCGTGGCGGCGGTGCTGGCCTCGCTGTATCCGGTGGTGACCACCTTGGTCGCGCGCGGCGTGCTCAAGGAACGGCTCCGCGGCATCCAGGCCGCGGGCGCGGGTCTGGCCCTGATGGGCACGGTCCTGCTGGCCTCGGGCTGACGCTAGACCGGTCCCGTACCGCTCTCCGCGGAGGCGAAGTCCAGCAGTTGCGCGGGCGTGACGCCTTCGGGAATCGGCACGGGCGCGGGCGTGCGCAGCGGGGGCTGCCAGCCCCGCTCGGGGTCGTAGCTCCGCACCACCTTGGCCGGAGCGCCCGCGACGACGGAGTGGTCCGGGACCTCTCCCCGTACGATCGCGCCCGCCGCCACCACGACATTGCGGCCGAGCCGGGCGCCGGGCAGCACCACGGCTCCGGTCCCGATCCAGCAGCCGGGCCCTATCACCACGGGCTCCATGCGCGGCCACTGCCGGCCGACCGGCTGCTCCGGGTCGTCGTAACTGTGGTTCGTCGAGGTGATGTAGACGTACGGGCCGCAGTAGGTGTCGGAGCCGATCGTCACCGTGGTGTCGGCGATGACATGGCTGCCCCGGCCGAGTACCACCCCGTCGCCCAGGGTCAGGATGGGATCGGGGCCCAGTTCCAGACCGGGCATCATGCCGGCGGTGAGCGTGACCTGCTCGGCTATGACGCAGTGGTCCCCGAGGCGGATCCACGGCTCGCCGAACACCGTGCCCTGCGGGAACGCCAGCCGCGTCCCGGGCCCGATCCGGCCGAAGCGCAGCGGACCGGGGTGGTCGGCGGTCACCGCACCGTGCTCCCCCACCCACGCCCGGCCACGGTGGACCGCGCGGGAGGCGGCGCTACGCCACCAGCGGGAGAGGATGGGGAACGTGTGTTTGCTCTTCGGCACCCGCTCACGGTAGTCGTCCGTGTTCACCCCCTCCGGGGCTCCCCGCTGTGATGTTCGCCCCACTGCCCGGCGGATGAGCGGGCGTCACCTACGGTTCTCCGAAAGGTCGTCGTCGGACGAAGGAGCGGACCGTGGCGGAGCAGCCGTTGATCAGGGGCGTGGGCGGCAGGGAGCCGTCGGTAGACCCGGACGCCTTCGTGGCGCCGACCGCCGTCGTGATCGGCGAGGTCACCCTCGCCGCGGGTTCGAGCGTCTGGTACCAGGCGGTACTGCGGGCGGACTGCGGCCCCGTCTCCCTGGGGGCGGACAGCAACATCCAGGACAACTGCAGCGTCCACACCGACCCCGGCTTCCCGCTCGTGGTCGGAGAGCGGGTGTCCGTGGGTCACAACGCGGTCCTGCACGGCTGCGTGATCGAGGACGACGTGCTGATCGGCATGGGGGCGACCGTGCTCAACGGCGCCCACATCGGTGCCGGATCACTGGTCGCGGCCCAGGCGCTCGTTCCCCAGGGCATGCGGGTACCGCCGGGTTCCCTGGTCGCGGGCGTACCCGCGCGGGTCAAGCGGCCGATCACCGCGGAGGAGCTGGAGGGGATCAAGTTCAACGCGGTGGGTTACGTGGAGCTGGCCAAGGCGCACCGCGAGGCGCACGCGGGCTGAGCCCTGGCTGCCGGACGCCGGGCCGGACTCCGGACGGTGTCCGGCCGGACGTTCGGCCCGACGCTCGGTCCGGCGTTCAGTCCGCCGTCGCGGCGGAGGTGGCGGGTGCTTCGGCGGACTGGGCGGCGGCCTTCTTCGCACGGTTCTTCAGCACCAGCA
This sequence comes from Streptomyces sp. NPDC002690, assembly GCF_053592415.1. Classification (NCBI taxonomy): domain Bacteria; kingdom Bacillati; phylum Actinomycetota; class Actinomycetes; order Kitasatosporales; family Streptomycetaceae; genus Streptomyces; species Streptomyces sp. NPDC002690. The sequence goes on from NZ_JBSFVR010000044.1 coordinate 16,370, forward strand.
TCGAGGTCAGGCCGATGAGTACCGCGACCACGAGCCCGAGCCAGGAGAATCGCTTGAGCCACGACTCGGCCACCACGCCCACCGTGTAGATGACGGCGGTGGTGCCCCCCGCCCAGGCGACGCCGCCGAGCACGTTGGCGATCAGGAACTTCCAGTACGGCATGCGCAGCACACCGGCGAGCGGCCCCGCGAAGATGCGCAGCAGGGCCACGAAGCGGCCGAAGAACACCGCCCACATGCCCCACTTCTGGAACGAGCGCTCCGCCATGCCCACCTGGGCGGCACCGAAGTGCTTGGGGAATCTCGCCTCCAGCCAGGCCAGCAGCGGACGGCCGCCCTTCCTGCCGATCGCGTAGCCGATCGAGTCGCCGATGACCGCTCCGGCGGTGGCGCAGGCTCCCAGGACGTACGGGTCGATGTCCCCGTGCTGGGAGGCGAGAAGGGCCGCGCTGACGAGGACGATCTCGCCGGGCAGCGGGATGCCCAGGCTCTCCAGACCGATGACGCCCGCCACCAGAAGGTAGATGCTGAGCGCGGGGATGGTTTCGAGCCACTCCTGAACGTGCAAAGCCGTGCCTCCCGTGCAGGTGTTCCCCCTGTCGGCCGCCCGTGCGGCGACATGACACCGTGCGCCAGCCTACCGGGCGCGGAGCCGGCGAGGTCGGCCGCTCCCGGCGGCGGACCTCCGGCCGGCGGGGCCGCGCCGGCCGGCGGACCGGATCGGTGAACGGCCGACCGGCTCAGCCGTGCGGCCGGAGGGTCCAGATCACCGTCATCTCACCGGTCACGGCCCCGTCGGCGCGGGTGATCTCGATCGTGACGGGGAACTCGGGCCGCTTGCCCTCGTCCAGTTCGGCGACGACCTCGGCGGCGGGGCGGCCCAGGGTGGCGGTCGCGGTGACCTCACCCATGGCGAGCTTCCGGTAGCCGATCTCGGCCCGGACGGCGAGCGGCACGGCGCGGTGGAGCTGGTCGCCGAAGGCCGCCATCACGATCGCGCCGCTGGCGGACTCGGCCAGCGTGAACATGGCTCCGGCGTGCGGTCCGCCGAGGTGGTTGTGGTAGTCGGCCTGGTCGGGCAGGCGCAGCACCGCGCGCTCCGCTTGCGTCTCCAGGAATTCGAGGCCGAGGGTGCGGACCATCGGTACCGTCGCGGCGAGCATGTCGCCCACGTTCTTCTCTGCTGCAGCGCTCATGGCCCGAGATGTTACTCACGGGTAGCGTTCTTGGCCATCCCCTCACAGGGGCGGCCGTGGCCGACGTCTCAGCGTGCCTCTATGGTTACTGGCCATGTGGCCAGGACAGCAGCCGCCCGGGGGCGAGCAGAACCCGCAGGACCCGAACCAGAATCCGTACCAGCAGCCGGGGTACCAGCAGCCGAACCCGTACCAGCAGCCGGGATACCCACAGGGGCAGCCGCAAGGGCAGCAGCCCGGCTACGGCTACCCGCAGAACGGTCAGCCCGGCGGGCCGAACCCGTACCAGCAGCCGACCGTTCCGGCGTACGCCGTGCAGGGACCGCCTCCCGGCGGCCCGCAGCGCCCGGACGACAAGCGGAAAACCGCCGTGGTCGCCGTGGTCGCGGCCGCGGCGGTCGTGGTGGCGGCGGTCGTCACGGGCGTCGTGGTGATGAAGAAGGACGACAAGCCGGGCGGCAAGGACGTCGCCGACGGCAAGGGCTCACCGACCGCCTCGGTGAAGCCGACCGCCGCGACCTCCACACCCGCCAATCCGCGCAGCGGGGACGACGACCCGAAGCCGACCGTGCCCGGGTGGAAGGTCGTCACCAACCCGAAGTGGGGGACGCGGTTCGAGGTACCCGGTGACTGGGAGGTGTCGTCCGCCGGCATGAGCGCGGGCTTCGAGGACGCCAAGGACCCGACCGGCACGCCCGCCGCCGTTTTCACCGCGCCCGCGTACCTCAAGACCAAGTGGTGCGTGGACGACTCCGACAAGGACGGGAACGAGGAGGAGACCAGCCTCGCCGGCGTCGGCAGCAAGGGGGCGCAGGGCGCCAAGTCGACGGACGAGGCGGCGACGAAGACCGCGGAACAGTGGGTCTGGGCGGCCTACGCGCAGACCGACCCCACGGACAAGATCAAGGTGGCCGCCCCGGAGCCGTACACCACCACGTCCGGTCTGACCGGCAGCGTCGCGAGGGCCACCGCGCTCGGCCTGGCGAACAAGAACAAGTGCGACACGGACGGGAAGTCGGTCGTCTTCAGCTTCAAGAACAGCGACGGCGCTTACGCGAGCTGGGTCCTCTACGGCGCCACCGGCGTGGACGACGAGCTGCCCGACACCACCGTCGACAAGATCCTGAGCACCGTCCGGCTGGTGGACATCACCTCCTGATCCGGTGGCCGTTCCGGCCTTGCGATCACACCCTTCGGACACGGCTCAGATGCCCGTGGTTCCGCCGCCCGGCTTTCCGGAGCCCGGCGGCGGAACCGGGGAAAGCCGGACCTCACGCCCTCGCGGGGACATATCCATTTGGCAAGGCGGGGCACCGCCGTGTTTAGTCCCTGGGTGACATCCCCCGCACCTTCCCCCGTGAAGCGGCGCCGCCCCGACTGGGCCGGCCGCAATTACACCCTGCTGACCACCGCCGCGGTCATCACGGGTGTGGGCAGCAGCAGTGCCCTCATCGCCACCTCGTTCGCGGTGCTCCAGCAAGGCGGGGACGGTGGGGACATCGGCCTCGTCGCCGCCGCCCGCACCCTCCCGCTGGTGGTCTTCATCCTGATCGGCGGGGCGGTCGCGGACCGGATACCGCGCCACCGGGTGATGGTCGCGGCCAACGCGCTCAACTGCGTCTCCCAGGCGGCCTTCGCCGTGCTGGTGCTGACCGGCACCGCCGAGCTCTGGCAGATGATGGTCCTCACCGCGCTCTGCGGCACCGGACAGGCCTTCTTCAACCCGGCCGCCGAGGGGATGCTGATGTCCTCCGTCACCCCGGAGCAGGCGGGCCGGGCCTTCTCCTTCTTCCGCATGTCGTCCCAGGGCGCGGGCATCGGCGGGGCCGCCCTCGGCGGGGTCATGGCCTCGGCGGTGGACCCCGGTTGGGTACTGGCCCTGGACGCGGCGGGCTTCGCGGTCGCCGGGGGCCTGCGCGCCTTCCTCGACGTGAGCCACATACCCGCCCGCGAACCGGGCGGCGGCCTCCTCTCCGACATGCGGGAGGGGTGGCAGGAGTTCATCGGCCGCCCCTGGCTGTGGTCGATCGTGGCGCAGTTCTCGGTGGTCGTGGCAGTCGTCGGCGCCGCCGAGTCGGTCTACGGTCCGCTGGTCGCCCGCGACGAGTTCGGCGGCCCCGGCCCCTGGGGTACCGCCCTCGCCACGTTCGGTGTGGGCACGCTCGGCGGGGCGCTGCTGATGTCCCGGTGGAAGCCCCGGCGGCTGCTGCTCGCGGGCACGCTCGGCGTCTTCCCGCTGGCCCTCCCCTCGGCGGCGCTCGCCGTGCCGTTGCCGGTGGCGGGGCTCTGCGCCGTGATGTTCGTGAGCGGCGTCGCCATAGAGGTGTTCGGGGTGTCCTGGATGACGACGATGCATCAGGAGATCCCCGAGGACAAGCTGTCCCGGGTCTCGGCGTACGACTGGTTCGGATCCGTCGCGATGCTGCCGCTCGCCACGGCGGTGGCCGGCCCGGTCGAGGGGCTCGTCGGGCGGGGTACCGCGCTGTGGGGGTGCGCCGCGCTGGTGCTGATCATGACCGCGCTGGTGCTGCTCGTACCGGACGTGCGGAACATGACCCGGCGCGAGCACACCGAGCCCGTCACGGCGGCCGGACCCGGTTCCGAGGGCTCTCCCCTCCCCCTGCCCGCCGGTGCCCCGCCCGTCGCTTCCTCAGCCGATGCTGAAGGCGCCCGCGGGCGGCTCGGGTGAGGCGACGGCGTCGGTGTCGCCGACCGGCTCCGCCCGGCCGATCAGGCGGGTGAGCGCCGGACCGTGCTCGACCCGGGCGGGGAACGCGTCACCGGCGCACCGCCGGGTGAGCGCGGCGGTGTCCAGGGGCGCGTGCGCGGCCAGCAGGACGACGTTCCCGAAGCGCCGGCCGCGCAGCACGGCGGGCTCGGCGATGACCGCCAGCTCGGAGAAGACGGTGGCGAAGCCGGCGAGCTGGGAGCGGAGGAAACCGAAGGGCGCGCTGTCGGCGAGGTTGGCGGCGTAGATCCCGTCCTCGCGCAGGGCACGGGCGGCGGCCCGCGCGTACTCGACCGAGGTGAGGTGGGCCGGGACGCGGGACCCGCCGAAGACGTCGGCGATCAGTACGTCGACAGTTCCCGGAGCGGTCCGCTCCAGCAGCTCCCGGGCGTCCTCGGCGTGCACGGTGATGCCGCTGCCGTCGGTCAGCGGGAGTTGCTCCGCCACCAGCTCCAGCAGTCCCCGGTCGGCCTCGGCGACCCACTGCCGGGAGCCGGGCCGGGTGGCGGCGGTGTAGCGCGGCAGGGTCAGCGCCCCGCCGCCCAGGTGCAGGACGTCGAGCGGTTCGCCCGGGTCCGCGACGGTGTCCAGCACGTGCGCGAGCCGTTGGACGTACTCGAACTCCAGGTGCGCGGGGTCGTCCAGGTCCACGTACGACTGTGGGGCCCCGTCGACCGTGAGCAGCCACGCGCGGTCCCGGTCCACGTCGGGCAGCAGGCGGGCGGTGCCGCAGTCGACATCGCGGATGACGGGTATCGGCTCGTTCACTCCCCCATTGTGAGGCGTCCGGCGGTGCGCCACGAACGACGGGCCCGCCTCCCCCGGGTGAGGAAGACGGGCCCCGGCGCATGCCGCCGCCGTCAGAGCAGCGCGGTGACGGTGCCGGCGCCGACCGTACGGCCGCCCTCACGGATCGCGAAGCCGAGCCCGGGCTCCAGCGGGACGTCCCGGCCGAGCTCCACGGTCATGGTGACCGTCTCCCCCGGGCGCGCCGCCCCGGCCGCACCCAGGTCCACGTCACCGACCACGTCCGCCGTACGGATGTAGAACTGCGGCCGGTACCCGGTGGCGACCGAGGTGGTACGGCCGCCCTCGCGGGCGGACAGGACGTACACCTGCGCGGTGAAACGGCGGGTCGGGACGACGCTGCCCGGCGCGGCCACGACGTGGCCCCGGCGGACGCGGTCGCGCTCCACCCCGCGCAGCAGCAGGGCGACGTTGTCCCCGGCCTGCGCGGACTCCATGGGCCTGCCGAAGGTCTCCAGTCCGGTGACCACCGTCTCCGCGTCCGCGCCCAGCACCTGGACCCGGTCACCGATGCGTACGGTGCCGCGCTCGACCGCGCCGGTGACGACGGTGCCGCGCCCGGTGATGGTGAGGACGTTCTCCACCGGCAGCAGGAAGGGCGCGTCGGTGTAGCGCACCGGCATCGGCACGTACGTGTCCACCGCGTCGAGCAGCCCCTCGATCGCGGCCGTCCAGCGCGGTTCGCCCTCCAGCGCCCCGAGCCCGGAGACCTGGACGACGGGCACGGTGTCGCCTCCGTATCCGTGGGCCGAGAGCAGGTCGCGCACCTCCAGTTCCACCAGTTCGGCCAGCTCGGGGTCGGCGGCGTCGGCCTTGTTGAGGGCGACGACGATGTGGTCGACGCCGACCTGACGGGCCAGCAGCACGTGCTCGGCGGTCTGCGGCATGACGCCGTCGAGCGCGGAGACGACGAGGATCGCCCCGTCGAGCTGGGCGGCTCCGGTGACCATGTTTTTGACGTAGTCGGCATGGCCCGGCATGTCGACGTGGGCGTAGTGCCGGGTGTCGGTCTCGTACTCGACGTGCGAGAGGTTGATGGTGATGCCGCGCCGGCTCTCCTCGGGGGCGCGGTCGATCCGGTCGAACGCGACGTACGAGGTGGCGGCGCCCAGCCGCGCGCTCAGCACCTTGGTGATGGCGGCGGTGAGGGTGGTCTTGCCGTGGTCGACATGACCCATGGTTCCGATGTTGAGGTGGGGCTTGGTGCGGACGAATGCCGTCTTGGGCATGGCTCGTTCCTTGGTTTCGAAGCCGTGAGAAGGGACCCCTGTGCCCGTCCGACCCTCCCCTCGCGGGGTCCGCCGGACAGTCGGAGGAGGGTCAGCTTCGGGCGCCGCCGAGCGACGCCGGGGCGGCGGAGGCGGCTGCGACGGGGAGTGCCGCCGCGAGGGGTGCCGCCGCGAGGGGTGCCGCCGCGAGGGGTGCCGTGGTGGTCGCGGCAGCCTTCGGCGCGTCCGCGACTGCGGACGGCGCTGCGAGGAAGGCGTACCGGGACATGTCTGGATGATGGCCGGTCGGCGGCGGCGCGTCGACAGGTTTTCCGGGTGCGGTCCGGCGCGTGCCGGGCGCGGTGGGCACGGGCCGGCCGGCTCACCTGTCGGTCCCGTCGGACAGCCGACCCTGTCGGATCGTCAGATCATCACGCGTACATTACGGCGATCACATGCCCCTTTCCGTTACTCTCCCCAAATGTTCGAACCCGTCCCCGCGGCCCGTCCCCGCAACGGTCCGGCCCTGCGCCTTTCGAAGGCGCTGCTGTCCCCCTGGTCCCGGTTCTCGCTGCTCGTGGTGGTGCTGGCCGCCGCCGCGTCGGCCATGCTGCTCCTCGACCCGCAGCGGATGCTCTCCTCCGGCTGGCCGTCCCAGCTGACGGGCGGCACAGCGGCCCTGCTCTTCGGGCTGGCGTACGGCGTCTCCACCGTGGCCTTCGCGCCGCGCCCTCTCCTCAACCTGGCGGCGGGGGCGCTCTTCGGTACGCAGGCGGGTCTGGCCGCTGCCCTGGCGGGCACGGTGCTCGGGGCCGGCACCTCCTTCCTGCTCGGCCGGGTACTGGGGCAGGACGCGCTGCGCACCCTGGTGCGCGGGCGCTGGCTGAAGGCGGCGGACTCCCTGCTGAGCCGGCACGGCTTCCGCTCCATGCTGGCGCTCCGGCTCTTCCCGGGCGTGCCGTTCGCCGCGGCCAACTACTGCGCGGCCACCTCCCGGATGCGGTACGCGCCGTTCCTGCTGGCGACCGGGCTCGGGTCCATCCCCAACACGGCCGCCTACGTCGTCGCCGGCAGCGAGGCGGCCTCGCCCACGTCCCCCGCGTTCCTGGCCGCCACGGGTTTCATCGTGCTGTCGGCCGTCGGAGGCGCGCTGGTCGCCTGGCGCAAACGCCACCGGTTCGGCAAGGCCGCCTGAACCCGCGCCCGGCGGCGCGGCAGGGGGCCGGGCGGGGGCAGGGGACGAGTCGTTCACCCGCAGGCGATACCCTGCGGCCGACGACAAAAGATCTCCGAGGCTTGCGCCTTGCCCTTTTCTGACCGTATTCGCACGCTGCCGGCGTCCTCCATGTCGCGCGGCCGTAGCCTGATCACCTCCGGGATGGCCGAAGCCCCATGAGCTGGTTCGAATCATTCGTCCTGGGGTTCGTGCAGGGACTTACCGAGTTCCTGCCGATCTCCTCCAGCGCACACCTGCGGCTGACCGCCGCTTTCGCCGGGTGGCACGACCCCGGCGCCGCGTTCACCGCCATCACCCAGATCGGCACGGAAGCGGCGGTGATCATCTACTTCCGCAAGGACATCGCCCGCATCATCTCGTCCTGGTTCCGCTCGCTCTTCGACCGCGAGATGCGCAGCAACCACGACGCCCAGATGGGCTGGCTGGTCATCGTCGGCTCGATCCCGATCGGCGTGCTCGGGGTGACGTTCAAGGACCAGATCGAGGGCCCCTTCCGTGATCTCCGCCTGATCGCGACGACGCTGATCGTCATGGGCATCGTCCTCGGCATCGCGGACCGGCTCGCGGCCCGCGACGAGGCCGGCGGCAAGCATCGCGCCGCCAAGGAGCGCAAGTCGCTCCAGGACCTCGGGGTACGTGACGGTCTGATCTACGGAATCTGCCAGGCGATGGCCCTGATCCCGGGAGTCTCCCGCTCGGGCGCCACCATCAGCGGTGGTCTGCTGATGGGCTACACCCGCGAGGCCGCGGCCCGTTACTCCTTCCTGCTGGCCATCCCCGCGGTCCTGGCCTCCGGCGTCTTCGAGCTCAAGGACGCGGGCGAGGGCCACGTCTCCTGGGGTCCGACGATCTTCGCGACCCTGGTCGCGTTCGTGGTCGGTTACGTGGTCATCTCGTGGTTCATGAAGTTCATCTCCTCCAAGAGCTTCATGCCCTTCGTCTACTACCGGGTGGTCCTCGGCATCGTGCTCTTCGCCCTGGTCACGGCAGGCGTGCTGAGCCCCCACGCGGGCGAGTCGGCGGGCTGACCAAACGCAGCGGAGAGCCGGGGCGGGACCGCCACCCGAAAGGGTGCGAGGCGGACCCGCCCCGGCTTTCGCGTACGGAAGTCCCGGGGAGAGCGCGGACTCTACGGTGTCAGCACGATTCTGCCGAAGACCTCACCCGCGTCCATCTTCCGGTGCGCGGGCACGGCTGCCTCCAGGGGCAGCACTTCGTGCACCACCGTCTCGATGTCGCCGCGGCCGGCTGCGGCGAACTGCTCGCCGCGTACCGCCCGCAGGTCGGCCCGGGTGACGGTGGCCGCGCTGAAAGCGGCGAAGGACATCGACTTCTGGAACGCCGCCATGATCTTCGTACCGAAGTCGGCGGGCGGCAGGCCCCCGACAGCGCCCACGGCCACCATGCGGCCGTTCGGGTTGAGCCGGTCGAAGAACGAGGGCATGTCCCGGCCGGCCACGACGTCGATGATGACGTCGTAGCCCGCGGGAGCGCCTTGCCCTCCGTCGCCGGAGCGCTCCAGTACATGGGTCGCGCCGAGGCGGCGCAGTCGTTCGCCGCGTTCGGTGGACGATGTCGTCACCGCCACCGCGGCGGCACCACCGCGGGCGGCGAGCTGCACGGCCGTGATCCCGATGCTGCCGGCCGCGCCGCGCACCAGGACCGTCTCCCCGGGAGCGAAATGGGCATGCCGGAGCCCGAAGTGCGACACCACGCCGGCGCTGCCGAGTGTCACCGCGTCGACGGCGGACAGGTCGCCGGGCAGGGGAAGGATCTCCTCGACCGGCACGACGGCCTGCTCGGCGTAGCCTCCGCCGGTGCCGGTGGAGCCCCACACCCGGCGGCCGGTCCACGAGGTGTCGACACCGTCGCCGACCGCGATCACCCTGCCCGCCACCTCGCCACCCGGAACGTGCCCCTCCTTGAACCCGTAGGCGGCCAGAGCCCCGCTCCGGATCAGGGTGTCCGCACCGGAGACGCCCACCGCCTCGACAGCGATCAGCACCTGCCCGGCGGCAGGCACGGGTACCGGCAGGTCGATCACGGCCAGACCTTCCGGACCTCCGAACGCCTGGATGGCGATTGCCTTCATGTCGTCTCCGTGTTCCCGGATCGCTGGGACACGATCCGTGCCTCGTCCACCACCGGTCACCGATCGGCGGAAGGGACCGCCTCGCACCGTTGCCCCGGTGGGCCCCGGCGCCGCGCTCCTCACCCTTCGGACGGTAACGAACGCCCCCGTCCGCCTGGCTAAAGTGAGAGCGGTGACCGATCTTTTGCCTCACACCCCGCGTTCCGACGCGCTGGACAATCGCGGACGCATCCTCGACGCGGCCAGGGCACTGTTCTCCGCCGAGGGCCTGGACGTGCCGCTGCGGAAGATCGCACGTCGTGCCGGGGTGGGGCCCGCCACCTTGTACCGGCACTTCCCGACCAAGCGGACGCTGGTCGCCGACGCGTTCGCGGAACAGCTGCACGCGTGCCGCGCCATCGTCGACGAGGGGTGCGCGCATCCTGATCCGTGGCACGGCCTGTGCCTGGTGATCGAGAGGATCTGCGAGCTGCACGCCCGCGACCGGGGCTTCACCGAGGCTTTCCTGTCGGCTTTCCCGGGGACGACGGATGTCGCGGCCGGCCGTGAGTACACGGTGCGGGCGGTCGCCGGACTCGCCGAGCGGGCCAAGGAAGCAGGACGTCTGCGGGCCGACTTCGTGCTGGACGACCTGGTTCTCGTACTCATGGCCAACAAGGGGATCAACGCCACGACGGAGACCACCCGGATCACGGCCTCGCGGCGCTTCGCGGCGCTGGCGATCCAGGCGCTGGAGGCCTGCCCCCACCACGCACCCCTGCCGCCGATGAACGGGGGGACCACGGTGCGGCCCACTCAGGCGTAGACTCGAATTAATGTTCGATAACTTGCCAAGCCCCTGTTCTTCGCGGCGCCCGCTACGCCCACGCCCACCGGCCCGACCGCACACCGCCCTCCTGCGCCGATCCCGCGCCCGGCGCACCCTGGACTCATGAGCGCGCCGATCAGCATCCACCGCCCTTCCCCCGCCGGTGGTCGGCGTGTCACCATCCGGGGGCAGATCGCGGGGCTCGCGACGGGCGACTCCGACGTGGTCGAGTTCCTCCGGCGGGCAGGGCTCCACGATGCCGAGCGGCTGCTCGACGACCCCCGGTGGGTCGAGTGGCAGGGCGGCCGGCCCCACCGCTACGAAGCGGCCTGACCTCGGCGCTGCCCGTCACCCCGGCCCGGCCCGGTGGATCCGGTGCTGGGCGACGAGTTCGACGGTGATCGCCACCGCGATCGCCTGCACGGCCATCAGCGCGACCAGCACGAAGAGCTGGACCGCGCCCGCCATGAGCGGACTCGCGCCCCCCAGCAGCATCCCGACGAACGCGCCGGGAAGCGTCACCAGCCCCACGGTCCGGGTCTGATCGAGGCCGGGCAACAACGCGTCGGACGCGGAGGGCCGCGCGATCTCCAGCCGGGCGTCCCGGTCCGGGAACCCGAGGGCCATGGCCGCCTCCACCTCGCCCCGCCGCTGCTCCAGCTCGTCCAGGGCCCGCCGCCCGGCCTGGACGGTCACCGTGAGCGCCCCGCCGATGAGGATTCCGGTGACCGGGATCAGCGCGAGGCCCCTCACCGGTACGAGTCCGGTCAGCAGCAGCGAGGCGACCACCGGCACCACCCCGGCGGCGATCGGCACGCACGCCAGCCACCAGGTGTGGTTGCCGGTGATCCGGCGCCCGGCCGTGCGCACCGCGACCGAGAACATGACGACCAGGAACGTCAGCAGCCCGAGGACCTGGTGGACCGCCCAGGCGATGACGAGGGAGACCGCGGCGAGCTGGACCGCCGCACGCACCCCGGCGATCAGAATCTCCCGGGCCCGGTGCGTCCGGTCGTCCGGGGAGAGGTGGCAGAGCCCCGCCACGGCCGCCGCCACCAGCGCGAGCGCACCCAGCAGGACGCCGAGGGTGAGATTGACCGGGAGAAGAGATGCCGCGCTCAGAGTCACCGGACCACCCTATGGGCCCTGTGGGAGACCGCCGAGCAGGGCCGGAGGCAGGGACTCGTACGGTGGTTACGGGGTGTCGCCCTGCCAGTCCCACCGGTGGAGATCGCCCCGGCGCGGGCCGTACTCGGCACGGCCACCCGGGCCGTACGCTCCTATCTCCGTGATCAGGGCCGCCCCCTCGGACAGCGCCGTCTCCGACCATCCGGTCACGTCGAGGAGCAGCCCGTCCAGGGGGCCGCCCACCAGCTCACGGTAGGTGTGCCCGGGGCGTGGTCCGGGGTCCGGGTCCTCATGGTCGGCGCCGTACACCCGACGCCGCATCAGCTCGTCCATACGGGCAGGATCGCACCCACCACTGACAACCGCAGTGCGCGGACCGCTCACCGCGCTCCGGACCGTCGTCGGGCTTCCCCCACGGCACCCGTGTCCGGGTGATCCCGAACGGCCGTCGGGCCCCGTCCACCCGGCCGGCGGACGCCGTGCACCGGGCCGTTCCCCCGCGGCACGGTCCGACCGGTGGCCTTCCTGGTACCTGACGGCGGGTTCGCGGTTCGGTCGCGCGGCGCGGACAGGAACGCGATGGAGCCAGGACACTGCGCAGGTGACTGATCGAATCGGCCTGGCCACGTCGACGGCGGGCGTTCTGGTCTCCCTCACGCTCGTCACCGGCGCGGTGCGGGCATATCTGGACGGAGACGATTCAGGCTGGTTCATCGCTGGTGCGGTGCTGCTTCAGGTGGCGACGCTCCGGCGACTCGTGCGTGAGGTTCACAGGCGCCGTAGCGCGGCGGCCCGGCCGCCCGGCGACGGCGAATCCAAGCGAACTGACCGGCACTCCGTCCCCGGCTGTCCCCGACCGTCCCGCCTCTTACGGGCCGCCACCCACACCGTTGGCCGTGCGAGGGTCAGGTGGGCACGGTCCGGCGCGACCGACGGCGCCGGGACCGCGCCGGACCGACGTCCGGTCAGGAGCACTTCATGTCAGGGTTGATGAGGGCGAGGCCACTGACCTTGTCCCCGTCGGTGGTGAACTCGTACGCCCAGTCCTTCTTTCCGTCGACGGGCACGCTGTACCGGCCGTCCTCGGCCAGTACGAGGCCGTGGGAGTCATAGGCGTGCTCGAGCTCTGCGAGGGTGGACCCTGCACCGATGCCCTCGGCCGTCCGTGCGGCGGCCGGAACGGCGAGTTCGCGCAGCCCGGCGGAGCCGAAGGAGACCCGGCCTTGCGCCAGGAACGCCTTGCCCAGGTCCTCGCGCAGCTTCATGACGTCCGCCTGGGCCTGTGCCGCGTCCGCGATGGCCCTGGTGTCGGCCTGCAGTTTCGCGGCCGACCGCGCCGCGCGCTCGGCGAACTCCGCGGACTGAGCCGCGGAGGCGTTCGGCGGCAGGGTCGGCAGCGGGTCCTCGGCAGTGGCTGCCTGGTCCGCCTTCGCGTCGAGTTCCTCGAGCTTCGCCTCGGCCTCGGCCTCCGCCGCCATCCGGGCAGTGTCCTCGGAGGGCCGGCCGGCGGCCGACCCCGTGAAGGTGAAGTCGGTGCAGCCGCCGAGCAGCGAGATCGCCGTCGTCTCCAGAGTGCCGCCGGCCAGCGCGGCGTCCTTGCTCATGCCTGGCGTCAGGCCGCGGTAGCCGTTCTCCGTGAGCACCTCGGCCTTCGGGGAGGCCCCCGCTGCGGATCGGCCGTCCCCGCCGTCCGAGGAACAGGCCGCCGTACCGGCGGTCATCACGAGGGCCACCAGTCCGGCGCCGACCATCCGGGGGGCGCGGGTCACGTTCGTCATTTCTCTCCAGGGTGGGGCCCCGCCGCCGACCGCCCGGCGGTGGTACGCGCGAAGGGCCGACGGGCCGAATCCCACGCAGCACGTGCGATGGGCGCGGTGGGTATCGGCGTACCGGCAGATCATTCATGCACGGTGCAAGCAATTTAGCAGATGTCGTGATCATGATCCGCTGGCCAGGACGTCGTGTCACCTGGTTCTCGTCGGTGGCGAGCGAGGACTGCCGCCATGCCGACGGAGGCGAGAAGCGCTCGGCTTTCGTTCGCCGCGACGGTGGAGGCGTCGGCGGCAGGGCCGACCGGAAGACGGCTCGTCCGTCCGGGGCCACACGGTGGAGCCGGGCGCGGACCCGGACCGCGCTCCCCCGGGCGAACCGCCGGGACAGCGCCCACGACTCGTCCGGCATCAACCGCTCGACCGGGCCCGTCACGCACGGACGGATGAGCACGTACGCCATGAGGAACGATGTCACGGGGCAGCCCTCGTGTCCGAGTCCCGTGACCGTCGCTCCCCGTCAGGCGTACGAGGACAAGACCGCGCGGTGGGTGGAAGCGTGGCCGGCCCTCAGCGAGCCACCGTGCCCACAGGACTCGGACGCCGGCGGCGAGGAAAGCACCTCAGCACGGTCGGGCCCGCGTGGACGTACCGGTCCGGGCTACCAACGGCGGCGCTGTGCGACCGGGTTGAACTTGGCGGTGAGCGCCGAGAGGAACGTCGGGAGCTTGTCGACCATGGCCTTGGGGACCGGGGTCGTCTGGACGGCGCCCGTCCTCACGTTCTGGACGACGAGGGCGTAGGTACCGTTCTCCTCGACGAGTTCGGCGGCGAAGAGCAGTCTCTGCGTGGCGGTCTCCATCAGAACTCCTGAGCGGGGGCGGGGTCGTTGAGCCAGGCGGTCCACTCCTTGGTGGCCTGCTGCTCGTCGGCGTGTTCGGCGAACAGGTGGTGTCCGAGCCAGATCGGCACGTTCCAGGTACTGCCGTTGAAGAACCGGTACAGGGCGTCCGGGCCACGGAGGCCGACGAAGTCGGTGCTGAGCCAGTCGACGACCACCTCGACGGGTTCCTGGCCGGAGCCGGGGGCGAGGAGTGTGAACCGGTCGCCGACGGCGGCGTCCTCGGCGAGGCCGAGGCGTCGGCGCAGCTCGGCGAAGTCGGCCGGATCGGCGGTGGGTTCGGGGTGCTGGGACCTGACGTAGACGGCGGGGCGGCCGGCGAAGTGCCGGAGGTACTCGGCCAGGGCGTGCTGGTGGAAGTCCACGTACTTCTCGGCCACGTCCGTCTTGGCGTCCCAGTTCCAGGCGTCGTCGACGACGCCCGTGTGCACCCAGTGGATTCCCATCCGCAGGTGGCTCGTGCCGCCGTCGGCCGGTTCGACGCGGTAGCTGAGGGTGTTGGAGAACCCGCCGTCCTGGGTCGCCCGGACGGCCAAGTGGTGCGGGGGATCCCACGCCACGACCGTGGCGTCCCCCCGGGTCGCCCTGCCGCCCACGCGCGGCTCGATGTCCATCGGATAGAGCCAGCCGAGGTTGCCTGCGCCGGTGGCCACCGCGTCCCAGACCTGCTCGGGCGCGACGGGCAGGTCCTGCTCTCGGCGGACCTCGAACTCTCGGGCCATGGTCGGTACCGCTCCTTCGTCGTCGTTCATGGTCGGTGGATGAGCGGGAGGGCTGTCAGCCGCCGCTGCAGCGGGTTGTCACGCCATTCCGGCTCCGCCCCGTCCGCCAGTCGCAGCCCGGGCAGCCGGCGCGCCAGCGTGCCGATGGCCACCTCCGCCTGGAGTCTGGCCAGCGGGCCGCCGAGGCAGAAGTGCGGTCCGTGGCCGAAGCTCAGGTGGCGGTTGCCCGGGCGGCACAGGTCGAGCCGGTCGGGGTCCTCGAAGCGTTCGGGATCGCGGTTGGTCGCGCCGAGGAACAGGTACACCAACTCGCCCTCGCGCAGGGTCCGTCCGCCGATCTCCAGGTCCTCCGCCACCACCCGGACGATCGCCTGGGTCACCGTGTCGTAGCGGGCCAGTTCCTCGACCGCCCCGCGGATCAGGCCCGGCTCCGCGCACAGCCTGGCCCATTGGTCCGGGTTGCGCAGCAGGGCCAGCATGCCGTTGCTGATGAGGTGGGTGGTGGTCTCGTCCCCGGCGGTGATCAGGACGAAGCAGGTGGAGAGCAGTTCGGAGTCGGTGAGCCGGTCGTCCGTGGTCTGGGTGGCGACCAGGGCGCTGATCAGGTCGTCGCCCGGTTCGCGGCGGCGCTGCCGGATGAGCCCGGAGAGGTACTCCTCGTAAGCGTCGATCGCCGCCTCGGACTTGTCGATGTCCTCGCTGAGCCGGCCGAAGCGGCTGAACCAGCTCTTGACCTGCGGCCGGTCCTCGTCCGGAATGCCGAAGAGGTCACAGACGACGGACATCGGCAGGGGCGAGGCAACCGCCTCGATCAGTTCCACGGCCGGACCGGCCGCGACCGCCTCGTCGACGAGCCGGTCGACGATCCGCTGCACGCCGTCGCGCAGGGCTTCGACGCGCCGGGCGGTGAACGCCTTGTTGGCCAGTTTGCGCAGCCGGGCGTGGTCCGGCGGGTCGGTGTTGCTCATCACCCGGCCGAGTCGATCGGTGAGCCGGCTGAGGGCTTTGAGGTCGCCGCCGAGCGAGCTGTAGGCGCGGGTCATCCTGTCCCGGTCGTTGGACAGCCGCAGGTCGCCGAGGGCCGCCTCCACGTCGGCGTGGCGGGTGAGGTACCAGATGCCCTGGGGGCTGCGGTGGACCGGGTCGTCGCGCCGCATGCGGGCGTACAGCGGGTACGGGTCCCGCCGGGCTTCCGGGGTGAGCAGGGCCGCGGCCAGGCCGGCGGCATCCCGGCCTGGTGCGAGATGCGGGAACAGGAGTACGTGGGCGAGGAGCCGGCGGTGCGGGGGTCGGCGTACGTGGTCCGCCG